>JAIRNQ010000287.1 GCA_031257955.1 Deltaproteobacteria bacterium
GTAACTAGCTGAAATCACGTAAGCGTTGTTTCCACCGCGGCTAGGTTCAAGGGGTTTTTACCGACCTATCATTTTTGCGATTTGAAATTATCGGAGGAGGCGCTGGCCTCCCCTGCTCCGGGGCGGGGTTGGGGGCAATTTGAAGTAGGGGCCGTAAAAGTTGGCCACCGGGCCGCCGCAGCCGCCCGGATACAGGCAGCCGTCGGTTAGGCTTAGTTGGGGGGTGACCCCTTGGCAAAAGCCCATGACGGTCGTGGTCCGGCCCGGACGAACGCTTTCCAGGGTTACCGCTTCCCAGTCCCAGAGGTAGACGATCAGGGGCTGGTTGGGCCCGCTGTCCATGGTCACGAAGGGGTACGGCCGGGTCCGATAAGTTTGCTCCGGCGGAAAGATGGATTTAATCCTTCCGGTGACAACCAAAAGACGTCCAGTATAACGGGCGTCGGCCGAATGGAAGTTCTCAAGGTAAGCCTCCACCAGCTGCCTGGGAGTAATCTCAATCGGGTCAATCCAATCCATCTGGGCCCGGGAAGGGACGTTAAAAGTCAATATCAGGGCGGTCGCCCCAAACAGGGTCGCCAAAACTCCCCAATAACTAGCCCAAAATGATTTAAACTTTACTGGTCCCATCACCACGCCCTTATTGCTGATCCTTTGACAACAATACTTCCATTACGTTATCACCTAAGGCCCATAACCTTAAACCAAAGTCCCGCCGTCACCCTCCACTATTGTACCGGAAAGTCTTCGAACATTGAAGAAAAAAGCCACCAAAACACGCCACCGTGCCGCAAAAAGCGGCCAACATGTTTGTGTTTTTACTTTTGGGTCGGGTATTCGCACCCGCCGTTTAACCGTCCCCCTCGGAGAACGTAACGCCTTAGCGGTCGCCAGGGAATTTAAAGCGTCGATGGACTTCGCCTTTGTCTCAACAAAACACGTCGGCTCGCTCGGCGTGTCCCATTTCTGAACCGGACATGGTGATTTATGACAGCGCAAATACCAGAAAAATTGCTTATCGGCGACCTCTCCCTATCCATGACTACAGAACCGCGTTTTGAGTCCTCTAAAGAAGAGCGATATAAGCACAAAAACTTAGAATACTACGCATATATTTCGCAAAAAGAATATGAAAACTATCTCTTCAGCACAGCTTTATATCGAGGTTCAGTAAATACTTGGGAAATAAAAAACAATCGTTTATTTTACGCCCAGCGTATTCCTAAAGAGGAGACTCAATCAAATAACAGAGCTAATTATAAATTTTTATTCGCTTCCAGTTTTTCCGGCGTATTAAGGGCCTGGCTTGGAAATGAACTTGCATATGTACACTTAGGTTTTCTTTCAAAGTATGAACATGATGTATTTTTTAGTTTTTCTCAAGGAAAACTTGTATCTTATTGGATCTTACATAATTCTTTAGCAATTAATTGCTTGCCAGAACGTAATATTAAACCATTAAAATTATTAAACGCAGAACCAGGATTATATTATTGTAAATATTGCCATCATTTAGCAACTAGCATTGGAAAACTTCCTAGTGTAACCCCTTATAAAATTCCTTTTGATATTTTTTCAGAAAACATTTGTCACCATGAATGGCATAAAATATATTTAGATGATGATTTTATTTTGCAATGTAATACTTGTGGTAATGTAATTGTTAATACAATTCAAATTTCACATATCGTATGCCAATGCCAATTTAACAAAACAGATAATGATTATTTAGGTCCTTTAAAACTAAAAAAATTATTTAATCCAAATTTATTTATTAATTCAAATTCTAAAAAATTTAATTTTGAAATAATTAGAAAATATTATGTAAAAATATAAGTTAAATGAAAATATACTATAACTTCTAAAAGAATATGTATCATGTCTTATCGAAAAGTCAATTTTTTCAGTAACTTATTCTCTAACTCTCTGCTTATAGACTTAAATTTTGGTTTTTTTGCCAATGTATCATGTTAAGGGAAGTTCAAAAGAAACTTAGAATTACTTATTTGGGGTTTTGTTGGCGGAACGGTGGGATTTCAGGCGGTCGCAGTGGGCCCGGAGGAAATCCGCGATGTTTTTGCGGCCCCTTTCGGTGGGGTGGTAATATTCGGTGCCTTCCAGTTCGGGCGGGAGGTGGGTTTGGCCGACCTCGGCCTCTTTGAAGCGTGGGCGTATTGGTAGCCCTGGCCGTAGCCAAGCTCCTTTATGAGCTTGGTCGGGGCGTTGCGGATGTGGGGGGGAACGCCCAGGGGACCGTGTTTTTTGGCATCGGAGCGGGAGGCCGAGAAGGCCTTGTAGACGAAGTTGGACTTGGGGCGCGGGTCAAGTGGACGGCCAAGTGGGCCAGGGCCAGATCGCCCTCGGGGGAACCCAGAAGGCGGTATCTTTCCAGGGCCGAGACGCCCTGCGTCAGGGCCATGGGGTCGGCCAAGCCCACGTCCTTGGAGGCGAAGCGGATCATTCGGCGCAGGAGAAAGAGGGGATCCTCGTCGCCCTCAAGCATGCGGGCGAGCCAGCAGAGCGAGGCGTCGGCCGAATGGAAGTTCTCAAGGTAAGCCTCCACCAGCTGCCTGGGAGTAATCTCAATCGGGTCAATCCAATCCATCTGGGCCCGGGAAGGGACGTTAAAAGCCAATATCAGGGCGGCCGCCCCAAACAGGGTCGCCAAAGCTCCCCAATAACTAGCCCAAAATGACTTACGCATAAATAGTCCCATAACCAGCGCCCATAATCTTGGCCCTTCGCCAAAAATCCTTCCCTCGCCTAAACCCCTAAACGAAAGCCCGCCGTCACCCTCCCCAATATTGTACCGAAATGTCAGAGAACTTTGAAGAAAAAAAGTCCCAAGTCGCCTCAACCGCCCCCCTAAGCGCCACAACCCTCCCTCGCCGCCCGCTCGCCGGTTCAACCCGCCCTTGTTCTTTATCTTCAACTACCAACAAAGTCGCCACTCAATATTCCCTTTAGCTAAAAGACATTTGCTATATCGCTTTGCGCCAAAGCCTCGGCGTAATTGTTTGTTTGCAAATCCTGGCCATAAATGTCTATGGGATAAGGGATAGTGGCTTTCGGTGGGCGAAAAGCCGTATTAATTAAGGCATATACTCGGGCCTTGAGCGGGTAGGGATTTCCGTTGAAGCGTCGGCAATATTGTACATCCGGCCAGGGTGGGTGTAATGGTCCATGGGATAAGGGATGATGGGTTACGGTGGGCGAAAAGGCGTATCAATTAAGGCATTATGCTTTGGCCTTGAGCGGGTATCGATATCCGTTGAAGCGTTAGCAATATTGTACACCCGGCCAGGGTGGGTGTAATGGTCCATGGGATAAGGGGTCAGATTATAGGATCTTATAAAGTCGTATAGTGTAAGGGATTATGTCAAGTCACTGGGAGCGTCCTCATTTTGCCAATATGGAAAAGGCGAGCATAGGAGTCTATAATCAATTAAGTAGAACTCCTATTCCCTGAAAAATGGACTTATCGCCAACCCGTCAGTAACGGTATTATCCCCATCCCAAATACAGGGGCGACAATGCGAATCGTCGCTAATTCTCTGTGCGCTTAGTTGGGTTATGGGTTATCCCATGAGCAATCAGTCGGCATCCAACCAACGGTTTTTCCTCTTTGCCTGCCAATATAGCTGAGCTTAACCCATACTGGAAACTCGACCCGTTCCGATTCTGGGTATTGAACGTAATATAAATCCAGTATTTGGAGTATTGCGTCGGTTTCGGGCCAAACAAGAACAGGAGAATTATCTCTCGGACTCCGTTGGAGGGGACAGGGATCGCCATTTATGGACGAAGTGCGTAAACCAAGGACACTCGAATGCATCCAGCCATAAATCCCGTTCTGGAGTTTGACATAGAACCAGGGCCCTTCTTTATTGAAGAGATAAATATAGTTCCGTAGTCCTCCATCTCGTTGGTTATTTGGGATAGTAAAGATTATTTTTCCTCCAGGAGTTTTATGAACATTTATGCCATTAGGGTCTTCATCGATTACTTTTGCTGCCATTGATGGACCTGTCCCAGCCATAAGAATTGATGAACAAAATAGACTTAGAAAAAAAGATATAATAAGAGCTATTTTCATAGTTATTTCCTGAAAAAAAGATTTAATTTGATGCAATAACTATACGCCTAATCTGTAAAAGAAGAGACGTAAGATAATTTAGATGGATAATACTACCTAAGAAACACCACTTATAAGTGGCGATAAGCAAATTAGAATATCTTTTTTAGGTATTGGAATCATCACCAACCCGTCAATAATGGTATTATCCCCATCCCAAATACAGGGGCGACAATGCGAATCGTCGCTAATTCTCTGTGCGTTTAGTTGGGTTATGGGTTATCCCATGAGCAATCAGTCGGCATCCAACCAACGGTTTTTCCTCTTTGCCTGCCAATATAGCTGACCTTAACCCATACTGGAAACTCGACCCGTTCCGATTCTGGGTATTTGACGAAATACATATCCAATATTTGGAGTATTGCGTCGGTTTCGGGCCAAACAAGAACAGGAGAATTTTCTCTCGGGCTCCGTTGGAGGGGACAGGGATCGCCATTTATGGACGAATTGCGTAAACCAAGGACACTCGAATGCATGTAGCCAAAAATCTCGTTCCGGAGACTGACATAGAACCAGGGCCCTTCATTATACATGACATAGATATTGTTACGTAGTGTTCTATCTCGTGGGTTATTTGGGATAGTAAAGATTATTTTTCCAGAAACATCTCGAACATTTGTGCCATTAGGGTCTTCATCGATTACTTTTGCTACTATTTTTGGAAGTGCCTCAGCCATAAGAATTGAAGAACAAAATAGACTTAGAAAAAAAGATATAATAAGAGTTATTTTCATAGTATTTACCTGAACAAAAATAAATTTGATTTAATAACTAAACTCCTCCCTGTAAAAGAGGAGATTTAAGTTCAATTAGATGGATAATATTACTTAAGTATCACAACTTATAAGTGGCGGTAACAAATTAGGATGTCTTTTTAAGGTTATGCCTTGTAGGCACAAGCAGTTTTCGCGCATCAGACGTGCCCACATATTACGCCCCCAGTATCGCTTTGGCAAGCACGGAAAGGCCAGCATTAATTTACGAGAGCTTCGTCCCTTTAGCTTCTGGACTAGCTTACTCATGGCGGGTTTCGATGAATATGAGACCAGAAGATGGATTTTATACGTTCCGACACCACCCCTTCGGATTGATAGGCCATCGAAGGCAAAAACTCACATATTTACTCATCTACCGGTTCCGCAAGCCCGCTTACTAAGATCGTCTTGCGATATTTCGTTACCAAAACGAGGTGGGCAAGCATAAGAAAAGCGCCGTAGCTTCCATGCGCGTATTCTTTCATTGACATCCCCCTCAATAGACTGCTTGTCCCATTTAAAGAGATTATCCCACCTATCGGAGCATACGTAAAGAAGAAATTTTAAAACTTGCTGTATAAGTTGCTGATTTTAATCCACCAAAAGTTTAGGCAATATATTATTCCCGGCCAGGCAGCGCCGAAGAGGCGGAGTAATTTAGAGTGTTGGTTATCGATTTTCGCCAAGGCGTATCTGGTGAGCCATTTTGGTCGGGGCCTGGGCGTTCGGTATTTTGGCCAAAGCGACGGCAATGTGTTTATCCAGGACAATGTTTAGTTTAACGCGTATAGTAGTGGGACTATTGGCTTTCGGTGGCAACAAAGCCATATATGGTAAGGAATAATGCCAGAGACCCAAGAGCGTTAGCGATGAGCATTCGCGATTGGCTTGAAACGATGGGACTAATTGAAGGTCGCGGCGGGAGGCGTCACTTGTTTGGGGGTTTGTTGGGGCGGCGGGATTTGAGGCGCTCGCGGCGGGCCCGGAGGAAATCGGCGATGGCTTTTTCGCGGCCCCTTTCGGTGGGGTGGTAGTATTCGGCGCCTTCCAGTTCCGGTGGGAGGTGGGTTTGGTCGACCTCGGCGTCTTTGAAGTCGTGGGCGTATTGGTAGCCGTGGCCGTAGCCAAGCTCCTTCATGAGCTTGGTCGGGGCGTTGCGGATGTGGAGGGGCACGCCCAAGGGGCCGTGTTTTTTGGCGTCGGAACGGGCGGCCGAGAAGGCCTTGTAGACGGAGTTGGACTTGGGGGCGCAAGCCAGGTGGACGGCCAAGTGGGCCAGGGCCAGATCGCCTTCGGGCGAACCCAGAAGGCGGTAGCTTTCCAGGGCCGAGATGCCCAGCATGAGGGCCAGTGGGTCGGCCAAGCCCACGTCCTCGGAGGCGAAGCGGATCATTCGGCGCAGGAGAAAGAGGGGATCCTCGCCGCCCTCAAGCATGCGGGCCAGCCAGTAGAGCGAGGCGTCGGGGTCGCTGTCCCGGAGGGATTTGTGGAGGGCCGAGATGAGGTTGTAGTGTTCCTCGCCGCCCTTGTCGTAGCGCCAGGCCTTTTTCTGGACCGATTCCTCGACCGTGGCCACGGTGATGGCTCGGTTCCCTTCGGCGTCGGGCCTGGCCAGGGCCGAGGCCAATTCCAGGGCGTTTAAAAGGGAGCGGGCGTCGCCGCCGGAGCTCACGATCAAGAGATCCAGGGCCTGGGGATCCAGCTTGGCTTCCAGAAGACCCAGTCCCCTTTCCCGGTCGGCCAGGGCCATGGCCGCCAGCTCCTCCAACTCGGCCCGGCTAAGGGGCTCCAAAACCAGCACCCTGGTCCTGGAGAGGAGGGCGGCGATGATCTCAAAGGAGGGGTTTTCGGTCGTGGCCCCGATCAAGGTTATCAGGCCGCTTTCCACGTGGGGCAGAAAGGCGTCCTGCTGGGCCTTGTTGAAACGGTGAATCTCGTCGACGAAGAGGACGGTGGGCCTATTTAGGGCGGCTTTGGCCTGGCGGGCTTTCTCCACCACCTCCCGCACGTCCTTTATGCCGGACAGGACGGCGGAAAACTCCACGTAGTCGGCCTTGGCCTTCTGGGTCAGTAGCCTGGCCAAGCTGGTCTTGCCCACCCCGGGCGGGCCCCAGAGGATAAGGGAGGCCACCTGGCCCCGCTCGTAGAGGAGCCGCAGGAGTTTGCCGGGGCCCAGAAGGTGCTTCTGGCCGACATATTCGTCCAGATTCCTGGGTCGGAGCCGCTGGGCCAAAGGCTGGAAGAGGTTTAGGTTGTCAGCGTCCATGAAAGCGCCTTGTGATTGGCGGGCCGACTTGGGGGCGGCCTTAAAGCCCTGACTTGGAAAGGGCCATAAGGGCCGCTTTGCCGGCGGCCTTACCGGTCGCCGGCCGGGTCGTCCGGTGGGGCTTTGGGAACCAGGGAGTCCCAGAGTTTCTTGGCCTGGTAGATGGCTTCGGACAGGGAACCGTCGTTATTGACGACGGTCTTGGCCCGCCGAAGTTTTTCCAGGATGGGCATTTGGGAGGCGATCATTTTTTTGGCCTGGGACTTACCGAGTTTGGGATCCCGAAACATCAGGCGCCGAAGCTGGACCTCGGGGCTGGCAAAGGCGAGAATCACCCGGTCGAAAAGCGAATCCAGCCGAGCCTCGAAAAGTAAGGGTATCTCGAGGACGGTGACCGGGGCCGGGGGCCCAACCTTGAGGCATTTTAACATAATCTTCCAGGTGGCCGGGTGAATAATATCCTCAAGGTATTTTTTGAGCGTTTGATCCTTAAAAACTCTTTTGCGCACGTAGGGACGATCGAGCTGGCCATCGGGCTGGAGGCACTTGGGTCCGAAGATTTCGACTACCCGCTCAAGGCCGACGGTTCCTGGGGCCACGGCTTCCCGGGAGAAGCGGTCAAAGTCGAGGCGGTTGGCCCCGAAGACTTCGAAGAGGGTAGCCACGGTCGACTTGCCGCTAGCCAAGCCCCCGGTCAAGGCCACCGGGAGGGATCCGGGCCGAGCTTTAAGCAAACCTTCGGGGTCGGTAGCCCAGGAGGGCGGCCCGGGCTCCTCGGGCCTTCGTGAAGGCCTCGGGGGCGGGTCCGGCCCGTCCGGCGAGCCAAAGCGGCCGGCTTGGCGGAGAAGTTTGGCCAGTCTGTTTTGGCCGGCCTGGCCGGTCTGGTTTGGTTGGTCAGAAGAATCCGGCGAGCCGGATGGGCCCGGCTGGCCGGATGGATCTGGTTGGGGCGCGCCAAGTCCCGACGGGGCGGGGGGTTTATCCGACTCGTCCATGGAAGGCCTCCATGAAGGGAAATAAGTCTCTGGGGGAATCCAAGACGGTTTGGGCCCCGGTGGTCCAGAGCACTTCCGGTTCGCGGAAGCCCCAGCCGACGCCCACGGCGATAAAACCGCAGCTCTTGGCCGAGTTCATGTCTACCTCGCTGTCGCCCAGGTAAAAGAGATCGGCCGGCTTGGCGCCCAGAAAGGCCGCCAGCTCAAGGCCGGCTTGGGGTTCGGGTTTAATGGGCCGGTCGGGCGCGGCCCCCACGACCTTGTCGAAGGCCCCCGGAAAAAATCGTTCAATCAGGGCGGCGGAATTGTCCTCGTCTTTATTGGACCAGACCCCCAGACGGAAGCCTTCGGACTTGAGGCGGTCCACCAGCTCGGGGACGCCCTTATAGGGTTTGGTACGGCGGGTCAGGTTTTGGGCGTAGCGGGCCTTGAAATCCTCGCGGACCTTAGCGGCGAAGGCCGGCTCTTCCATGCCGCCCCTGGGGAGGGCCCTTTCGATAAGTTTGGTGATGCCGTTTCCGACCATGAGCTTAAAGGCCCCATCGTCAAAGGAACGCAAAACGCCGTTGTCCCGCAGGGCGCCCTCCAGGCTGTCCCGTAAATCTCCCAAGGTGTCCAGTAGCGTCCCGTCCAAATCAAAAATTACCGCCTTGGCGTCCATGCCCATACCCCTAAAAATCGGGCCCACTTCGGCCCAGAAGCGGGCCGTCTTCGGCCCGGAGACGGGCCGGGTTGGCCCGCGGTGAAAAGAAAAAAATAGGGCCCGCGAAACCCCCTTGCCGGGAGTCCCAACGGGCCCTGCCATCGCGACACTACCAAAGCCGCCCGGTCGGGGGCCTAAAGCCCTAGGCCGGTCGCGGCTGTGCCTCCGGGCAAATTACTCGGCGGCGGGAGCTTCGGCGGGCGCCTCGGCGGGAGTCTCAGCGGGAGTCTCGGCCGGAGCGTCAGCGGGAGCGTCGGCGGGTGCCTCAGCCGGAGCGTCGGCGGGGGCGTCGGCCGGAGCGTCAGCGGGGGCATCGGCGGGAGCGTCGGCCGGGGCGTCGGCGGGAGTCTCAGCCGGGGTCTCGGTGGTAGTGGCGGTAGGATCGGCGGGCTCGCTGACATCACCGGAAGCCGGTGGGGCCGGCGGTTCAGCCGGGGTAGCCGGTTCGGCGGCCGGGGCCGGAGCGGGGGCGGGCGCGGGGGCGGGCTCGTCGCTACCACAGGCCGCAAAAACGAAAAGTGCCATCGAAAGGACGGAAAGAAGGGTTAATAACTTAAAAATGGTTTTCATACATATCACCCAATGAAACCTCCGACTCTTAGGTCGGGGATAAATTAGGTCCGAGTCTGTCATCTCGTGAGCCCGGACCCCCGGTTAAACGTGAACCAAAAACGCGGTCACTTAGGAACCGTATGAATTTCCTCGCAGGGGAGTCCCCGCGGCAAAGCGGCGACGTGGGCGCCGGGGCGCCTTCCCCCTCGGCGTCATGGCCCCGACCGTAATACCGGGGGTGGCTGCCGATTGATTGTCCATAAAACAAAAACCGCGAAAACGTCGCGATAACGTCACCGGCCGGGCCGAAGGCCCGAACGGCCTAAATGTTGGCGCCCGATCGCCCCATGGGGATCGGGGCAAAAAATTCTTTTAATGAGGCCGGCCAATCGGGCGCCTTTAAGGCACCCGGCGGAAACTAAACTTTTTAACACTACCAAGGGCCGTTGTCAAAGGTTTTTTTCTTAAAAGTGGGCCTTATATGCCTACCGGAGTCTTTGGCCTTTCCACGGCGCGGCTTTGGTCGTGAAGAGATTATATCGGTTTTACGCCTGATTTACACAAACCACCCCGATTGGGCATCGGGGGTTTGGACCAATCCGGTTAGCGCTTTACGCGTAACGAAGTCAATAATCACGGTTAACGATTATATAACGAAAGCCTAACTTTTATTTGATAAAATAACGACATACCACCGTATAACTCATTAAAGAGCCATGAAAATCACTAACAACTTCATTTTTACCCCATCTAATTTTACTTATATATTCTTTAGCTTGTACTTTTTATTAACCCACAAGATAGAAAAAAACCACTTGGCTTCGACTTTGGGCGATTATGGTTTCATTCTTTTGTCGGGAATATTTTTATACGCAATCGAGTCTTTTGTCAAGCGGATAACACACCTATCGTCAAGGCGGCGGACGGCCGAAGCCCAGGATTGTCGCTACTCGACCTTTGGGTCCATTATTGGCCCGGTATCTGGGTCCCGAAAAAACCCTCCCGTCTCCCTTCCCGCCGCTAAAGCGACCGTCCGGTGACGGGCGGAAGGGTTGGCCGGGGCGCTTAAAAGCCCAGCTCGGCCAGGAAGGTGTCCTGGAACTTGGGGTCGAAGCCCAGTTCGATGACCTCGACCTCGCCGGTCAGGCGATCGATTTCGGCTTGGGCGGTCGAGTCCAGAAGGAGGCGGGCGGCGCCGGCCAGCGAGGAGTTGCCGACGAAGGTAATGGGGCCTTGGTAGCCCTCGGGGATGAGCTTGAGGGTCAGTAGGTTCTCGGCCCGGAGGTGGAAGCCGAAGGCCCCGGCCACGATGACCTCGTCCAAATCTTCAATGGTCAGGGAGAGGCGGTCCAGGAGCATGCGCATGGCCGCGGCGATGGCCCCTTTGGCCAGCTGGACTTGACGGACGTCCTTCTGCGAAAAGAAAACCTTGTCGGTCAAGCGGTAGCGACCATCTTGGAGGAAGGCCCCGGCAGAACTTGGGCCTGATGGATTGGGCCCGGAAGGGTTAGCGACCGCGCCGGGGGCGGCCAACTTGCCGCTCTTGGCGATGAGGCCGCCCTTGATAAGCTCGGCGCAGACGTCGATTATGCCGCTGCCGCAAAGGCCGATGGCCGGGGCGTCGCCGATGGTGGTAAAAGATGGGCTAAAGTCGGGGTTCAACTTAAACGAGTCCACGGCCCCGGTCACGGCCCGAAGGCCGCAGGCGATGTTCATGCCCTCGAGGGCCGGGCCGGCGGCGCAGGAAGTGGCCACCATCCGGCCTTGGCGGGAGAGGACTATCTCGCCGTTGGTGCCTATGTCGATAAACATGACCGTGCCCGGGCGCTCGGCCAGCTTGATGGCCAGGATCCCGGAGGTTATGTCGCCGCCCACGTAAGAGGAGATGGAAGGGGCGGTCAGGACCTTGGCCCAGGGCGGGAGGCCCAGGCGACCGGACAGGGCGGAAAGATCCAGCGAACGGGTAAAGATGGGCCGATAGGGTGACTGGGCCAAGCTCTTGGGGTTAACTCCGGCCAGAAGGTGAAGCATGGTAGCGTTTCCGGAGATCATCACCCCGGAAATGCTTTTGGCCCGCTCCGTTCCGGCGGACGAGGCGATTAGATCGCCGATGCCCTCGATGGCCAAGTCCTGGAGTCGCGAGAGTTCGTTTTTGGAGTGGGCGGCCGCGGTGATGCGGCTGATGACATCGGCCCCAATGGCCGTCTGGGGGTTCAGGGAGGTCCCCATGGCCACGATTTCCCGATCGTTAAGATCGATCAGGGCCACGGCCAAGCCGGTCGTTCCCAGATCGACGGCCGCCGCCAAGTTGGCCGGCGGGGGCTGGTCGGTCGGGAAGGCCGAGAGAATTTGCCCCCGATAGGAGAGAACGCTTCCCAGGTTACGGTCGGCCTCCAAATCGCCCAATATTTTTAGGATTTCGTCGGTCTCGCCGGTTAGATCCAGAAAAGACAAGGCCGATCGCTGATCCTGGCGATCGCGCTCGGGGACTTCGGTTACCCTGAAGGGCGGATCCAGGCTGTAGGGGGCGCTCCAACCCAGCCCCACCACCGAATTGAAGACGGCTTTGGGCTCCAGGGTCACGGTCACTTCCCCTTGGCCCTTGGCCAGGCAGGCCAAGCGAAGGCCCGGGCGGCCTTCCAGGGCCTTGGCCTCGCGCGCCGAGGGTGGGGTCAGATCCCCTTCGGCTTGGATTAGGCATTTACCGCAGCGGCCCTGGCCGCCACAGGGGGCGTCCAGCCGCAACCCGGCCAAGCTTAGGGCCTCCATGAGGGTAGTTTGGTCTGGGGCGTTTATCCGGACGTCCTCCCGTCCGGCTTGTTTGGCTATAAGGTTCATGTGTGGTCCGGGTTTGTGACCGGCCTCTGGCCGGGGCGCGTGGCCGATTGACGGGATCCGGGAGATCCGGGGGATCCGGAAATCTTGGGGATCCTGTGGGATCTTTGGGATCCTGTGGGATCCTGGGGATCCTGTGGGATCTTGGGGATCCTGTGGGATCCTGTGGGATCCTGGGCCGGCGGCCTTTGAAAAAAGGTTCGCGGGAGAACCGCCCCCATGGCCGGCGGGGCGCGCCGATCGTGGGGAACGAGGGACGGAAAATACGGGAGTTTTAATTTATGTTTGGGGAAACTTAATGAACGCTTATTATAGTTTTTCAAGCGCATAAAATCAATAAAAATTTAACGATAAATATGCGCGATGAAACTTAGTTTCCAAGGACACATAACCTTGGTGGTTCTTTGTCCTTTAAACTTGTTGGCCAAACTCTAAATAATTGGTTTTGTTTCCCAAAAAAATATGATAATATATATAAGCCAAAAATGGCATAAGCTTGTTTAGACTTTACCATGATTAAAACGGGAAAGGTTTAAAATCTGACCAGCGGCCATAACTCGCGGCCATCGACCGCGGCTTTATTGTAAGCCAGACCGGGACGGGAGCGCAATCGTTTGGCCCAGGGCCAAACTCGGCCCCGTTCTTGCGGGCAAGATTGGACCCGGATTTGGAATTCGGGACGGGCGCCAGATATTGCGGCCCCATTTTGAGGCCCCACCTTGGGGCCTAATCGGACATTAAGGATTCTCATAGCCAGATGGCCAACCCTCCAGACAAATACCCTCCCCAAGCCGGGCAGGGGACGGCCGCCGCCGGGCGAAGGCTCGGCGGAGACGGCTGGGGCATGGGCCAGGACCGGGCCGAGGTGGCCAGGTTCCTGACCGGGCACGCCCCGGTGGACAAGCGGGGCCTCATGGCCCTGGCCAAGGAGATAGGCAAAAATCTGGCCGAGTTCAAGGCCCCGGAAGGCTTCGTGCCCAAGGCACCGGTCCCGGAAGGAACGCTCCCGCCGGTGGCGGCCAAGGCCATGGGGGCCCAGACTCTCAAAGGATTTTTCGCCCGCCTCCCCTCCCCTCCCGGCCAGTCGCCGGATCCCTACCCTCCCATGGCCAACCTGCCCAAGGGGCTTGACGATCTGGACTGGGCCATCAAAGTTGTCGACGCCGAATACGATCGCCTCAGCCGGGCCGCCCAGATCGACCCCCGACGCCAAAGCCGACGGCGAACGGAACTGGTGACGACCAAGGCGGCGCTGATTAAGGCCCGCCAAATGGGCGAGCAGTTTTGGGCCATGTTCGGGGAGTGGTCGGACGAAAGCCGGGCCACCTATAGGGAAGCCCAGGAGCTGGCCGAATCGATCAAGCGCTTCATGAACGCCTCGGGGGCCACCGCCGGGGCCGAAGGCGGCCCGGGCCAAGGCGGCGCCTACGCCGGCGGAGCTTACGGCGGAGGCCAAGGCAGCAATTTCGCCGGCGGAGAAATCAGGGACCGCTCGCTCACGGCCGACGCGGCCAAGCTCAGCGAAAGGCTAAGGGACATAAGGGATGTCTTTAACCGGAGGCTAAACTGGCAAAGCGGGTTGAGGGCCCTGAGGGGGGAAATCGAAACGCTCACGGCCACGGCCAGCGCCGACGGGGCGGCCTTGGCCAACCGGGATCGTTATTGGGCGCCGACCATCAAGTCCTTGCACGCGAGGTTGGTGGCTTTGGAAAAGGCCCACCGGGAAATCGGCCAAGCCACCGAGGCCGGCCGCCGGGAAGTGGCCGAGGCTCTGGAGGCCCTGGAAGAGGACGAGAGGATTTTGCTGGGCGAGACGGGCACGGATCTAAAAAAACGTTCCGAGCTGTTGTCCATGAAAGTTGAGACCCTCAACCGGAACGCTCTTTCGCTGTGCCAAGAAATAAAAGACTTTTGGCGAATTTTGCCCTCTTTGGTCGGTAAATCCAGACAGCTGGAGAAATTCATAACCTCCATAG
>JAIRNQ010000332.1 GCA_031257955.1 Deltaproteobacteria bacterium
CGCACCGCTTCCGCGGCCTCTTTTGTGGAGACGTGGGCGATGTGTACCCGGCCGCCTGCCCGCCGCCCGATTTCTATGGCCCGCCGGGTGGCGGCGTTTTCCTCCATGGCGCTCCACACCGAACGGGGCGCACCGGATTTTTTCGCTTCTTCCGCCGGAGGCCCCCCGGCATCGCAGTGGCAGGAGACGGGGATCCCCAGCCGCCGGGCTTCGGCAAAGGCGGCGGAAAAAAGCGCCTCCTCCGCCACGTCCTTTCCGTCCTCCGAGAGCAGGAGCGGGGGATACAGACCGGGGGAATTTCCGGAACCGGCCTCCCGGGGGGCCAGGGCGGCTATCCCCGAAAGCTCCCTGCCCTCCATGCCCATACTCAGGGACAGGGCCGGGTAGAGGTCGATGAGCCCCAGGGCCTCCGCCCGCCGCCAAAGGGCCAGGGCCTTTTCCGCCGTATCGGTAACCGGCATGGTGTTGGCCATGCAGACCACCGTGCCGTAACCCCCGGCGGCCGCGGCCAGAGACCCGGACTCCAGGGTCTCCTTTTCAGGAAAACCGGGATCCCGGAAATGGGCGTGAAGATCCACAAAGGCGGGGGTAAGCACCGGGAGCCGCCGCTTCCAGCCGCCATCCTCCCCGTCCCGGCGGGAACCCGGCGGCCCGCCACACAGGGCAAGGCCGTCGATAACCAGGGCCGCTCCGGCGGAGGCCCGTTCAAGCTCCCTCCGGACGCCCGCACCGCCGGGAAAATCCGTCTCCCCGGGCAGGATCCCTTTGATGATCCCCCCTTCGAGGATCAGCGATCCGCTCATGTCCGTGTTTTCATCCACCAGGCGGAAGTTTTTAAGCAGCGTAAGGCTCATCAGCTGAAATCCCCGGCGGATTTAATGTCGTCGCAGTATTCGCAGCGGTAAGTCCGGGCCTCCCGGTTTTCCAGATGGAAAACATGGGGGATGTACTTTTCGGTAGAGGTGATACACCGGGGGTTTTTGCAGATCAGCACGTTTTCCACCCTTTCGGGGAGCTTGAGCTTTATCTTTTCGGTGATCTTCTCGTTCTCGATAATGTTCACCGTGATGTTGGGATCGATAAGCCCCAGGATGTCGAAGTTGATGGCGATGGTCAGGGGCGGCAGGTGGATCTGGTCGATGGCGCCGGGCCGCCTGCCGGAGAGCACTCCCCGGATCACCTCGGCCTCGAAGCGGCCGGAGCTGAGGAAGTCGTCCTCGGCCAAGCTCATCAGGACGCCCATCCTGGTTTCGGTCGGTCCCTTTTGGGAAAAGGTCGGTCGGTTGTTGGCCACCAGGGGGGCGAGTATTTCTTCCATCCGCTCCTCGATCATACCGTTGGAGACGGTAAGGTAAACGGCTTCTGACTCCAGGGCCAGCCGATTCAGGCAGGCCATGAGGTTCTGGTAGCTGGCTTCGCGGTCGGGCAGGTTTAATTCCGCGTGACAAGGGACGATAACGAAGCCTTTTTGGGCGGCCACTTTCTCGATGGTCGTAAGGCCCATGGTGGCTTGGCCCTCGGGGCTGGTGTCGTAGGGCACCCCCAGGGTATTAAAGCCAATGGCCTTATGAAACATGGAAAGCTGGCGTTCGATTTTCCCGGCCTCAACCTGAACGTGGACGTGTTCCAGGCCAGAGCTCTCGGGGGTTTTGGAGATGCCGGCCGCCACCGGGTCGGTGGTGGTTATCGACAGTACTGGCGTGCTGTGGGCGTCGGTGGCCATGATTTGGCTGGACGGAGTGCCCATGGCCAGGACCAGATCAATCTCCCCGGCCTTGATTCTGGCCAATATCTCTTGCCCGATCTCGGCCAGCTTGGAGTTGTCCCAACCGGCCGAGTAAAAACCGTCGGCCAAAAATACCAGCTTGTCCCCGCCGGCGTTCTTGGAAAGCCATTGCCAAGTCTCCTCGGCCTCTTCGTCCCGCGGGACCGGTACCAGGCCCCGCTCTATCAGGCCCAAATCCTCCAGGCCCAGGGCCATCCCGGCCAGGTTCATGACGTAGTCCCTAATGGGCCCAGCCTCGAAGTAAACGACCCGCCAGGGCCTATCTTTAGGCCCGACGTCCTCGACGGTCGCCTGGCCTTCTGGGGCGGCCCAGGCGATGGGGCCGATCAGGGCGAGAGATAGGACGGCCAAGGCCAGGATAACTAAAGCCCTGGCGGTAAATTTCCTGGGGGCCATGTGGTTAACCTTTCCCTGAAGCGGGCGTCTGGGTGGGTGAAGGTGCCTTTAGGCAATATTGTAGCCCAATCGGGCGCGACAGGCAACGCTGGGACGCCTGACGGCGCGAAATATAGGCTTTATCGGGAAAGGGGGAAGGTAGGAAGTTTAGCGAGGCTTCGGGTTGGCGAGGCACGGCTGGCGCGGCTTCGGATGGTGAGGCCCGTAAGGTCCCAAACGGGTCTGGGCTAGGCCCGGCACCCATAAGCCGGTAGCGTCAAGGCCAAACCGTCAAAGGGTTTGGCCTTTGCGTTCGACGGTATCGAAGTGGTCGAACTGGAGCATGAAAGAGCCGCGGCCCTGGGTTTGGGAGCGAATGACCGTGGAGTAGCCAAAGAGTTCGGCCAGGGGGGCCTTGGCCACGATGACCTTAAAGCCGCCCTGGTGGCTAACCATTTCCTCGATCCGGCCCAAGCGGGACTGGAGGTAACCGATTATTTCGCCCACGAACTCATCCGGGGCGGTGATTTCCAACCTAAGTATGGGCTCCATCATGACCGGAGAGGCGTTTCTGAGGGCTTGGCCCAGGGCCTGGATTACGACGGTGCGGATCATGGGTTCCGGGGCCAGGCCTTCGCCCAAGTCCAGGCGATCGAGGCTGGCCGAAACGTCGGCCATGGGGTAGCCTTGCAGGGGCCCGGAGGCCAGGCCGGACTCCAGGGTTTCCATGGCCGCCGTAAGGAGCTTGTCCGGGATGGCCGCGACCGCCCCAAGGGCGTTTAACGTTTCCAGACCCTGGCCGCGGGGACGCGGGGCCACGGTCACCGCCGCCCTTATGGGCTGGGAAGTCCCGGAGGCGTCCCGATCGAAACTGGCCTCGGCCGAGGCCTTGGCCGTGACCGTCTCCCGGTAGACAACCTGGGGCTTGCCGACCCTGGGGTTTAGCCCAAATTCTCGCGAGAGCCTTTGGATTAAGACCTCCAGGTGCAGTTCCCCCATGCCCGATATGACCGTTTGGCCGGTGTCCGGATCGACCTTGATCTTAAAAGTCGGGTCCTCTTCGGTCATCTTGGTCAAGGTGTCAATCAGTTTTTCCTGTTCTGAGGCGCTTTCCGGTTCAACGGCCACCGAAATGACTGGGTCGGCGGCCTGGATGCTTTCCAAAAGAACCAGCCGGTCAGGGGAACAGACGGTGTCGCCGGTCACGGCCCCCCGAAGGCCGATGACGCCCACCAGATCGCCGCTCAGGGCCTCGGGGATCCGCTCGCGCTTTCCGGCGTTGAGCCTGAGGACCCGGGCCACCTTATCCTTCTGGCCGGTCCGGCCGTTGGCCACCTCGTCGCCTTCCCGGAGGCGTCCGCCGTAAATCCTCACAAAATTCATCTTGCGGCCCTGTTCCATCATCTGAATCTTAAAGACCAGGGCGGCCAAGGGATCCTTGGCCTTGGGCTCGATCAGGACGGCTTCTCCGCCGGGGGTGTGGGCCTCGATGGGCGGCAAATCGGCCGGGGCCGGCAAGTAATCGACTATACCGTCCAAAAGGGGTTGTACGCCTTTGTTGCGCAAGGCCGCCCCGGCAAAGACTGGGGTAAGCTTTAGACCGATGGTGGCCGCCCGGATGACCTCCAAAAGCCTTGGAAGGGGCAGTTCTTCGTCGGCCAGGTAGGCCTCCATAAGACCGTCGTCCACCTCGACCAAGGTCTCCAAAAGCGCTTCCCGTCCGGCGGCGGCCTCTTCTTTGGCTTCCTCGGGGATCTCCAAATCGACCATCTCGGCCCCGAGATGATCCTCGGGCCAGACATAAAAGCGTTGCCTCAGACAATCAATCACCCCTTTGAAGTTTTCGCTTTGCCCGTAGGGCCGGGTGATGACCAGGGGGTTGGCCGAGAGCCTTTCCTTTAGTTGTTCCATGACCCGGTCGAAATCCGCCCCGACCCGATCCAGTTTGTTGACGAAAACCAGCTTGGGAACCCCAAAGCGGTCGGCTTGGCGCCAAACCGTCTCCGACTGGGGCTGCACCCCGCCCACGGCGCAAAACACGCCCACCGCCCCATCCAGGACCCTTAGGCTCCTTTCCACCTCGATGGTAAAGTCCACGTGGCCTGGGGTGTCGATGATGTTGATGGTGGCCCCCCGCCACTCGCAAGAGGTCACGGCGCTCATGATGGTAATGCCCCGGGCCTGTTCCTCGGGGAGAAAGTCCATCGTCGCTTCGCCGTCGTGGACTTCGCCCAGCTTATGGGTGCGGCCCGTGTAATACAGGACGCGCTCGGTCAGGGTAGTCTTGCCGGCGTCGATGTGGGCGATGATGCCAATATTGCGCAGGGGGTGGCTTTTGGGGCCATTGGCCATGATTCATCCAAACTAAAGCGACCGGCCTTCGGCCGGGCGAAGAAAAGGCCAGGGGTAAAGCGACACGCCGCCGTGCCCGTGGCCCCGCCCTCGGCCAAAGGCCAAGGTCGGCGAACGGTCGGGGGGTTAGTTAATAGTGATTTCCGCGAAAACTTTGTAGTCGCCTTTCAGACCATTGGTGAACGGAGTCGGGGTAACGAAACGCGAAACGCCCGGGCAATCTAACCCATAAATTGTAAAGTAGTCGTAATAATTAGTCTTTTCTATGCCTTTTCTTTTGCGAAGATAGTTCGGGGCTAGCCCTTCCGGTCTTAGGTTATCCAAAAAATAAACGATGGATCTATCTAGGAAACTATCGTAGGTTTCAAGCCGCAAAGGTATGGATCTGGATATGGGCGGGCAGTTTCAATAACGCCGCTTCTGGTCGTAAGTAAACATTATGTCGTTGCCGTAAAGGTTAAATTCCCACTTTCCGACTAACTTGTCGCGCCACGGTACCAGCAGTTCTTTTGTCTTGGCCTTGGCCATTCTGACTCGCCTTCGCCTCCCGGCCCGGGCTAAGCCCGCCGGGCCTAGGCCGGCCGCGCCGGCTTTGGGGCCAGCCGCCGGACTTAGCGCCCTTTGGGCCGTCCCTTCAAGATGGCGGCCATGTTACGGTTTTTTTCGTCGATGCCGTCGGCCATCTTGGCCTTAAAAGCCACCAGCTTTTCCGCCAATTCCGGATCCGACAGGGCCAGGATTTGGACGGCCAAAATGGCGGCGTTGCGGGCCCCGTTTATGGCCACCGTGGCTACCGGAACACCCGGCGGCATCTGGACGCTGGAGAGAAGCGAATCGATACCGGCCAGGGAGGAGGCGGCCAAAGGCACGGCGATTACCGGCAGTGAGGTCGAAGCGGCCATGACCCCGGCCAAGTGGGCGGCCATGCCGGCCCCGCAGATTATTACCTTTAATCCCCTCTCGGCGGCGCTGGAGGCGTAGAGTCCGGCTCGATCCGGTGATCGGTGTGCCGAGCAAACCTGGGCCTCGTAAGGGATACCGAATTCCAGCAAAGCTTCCAAAGTTTGGCGCATAATGGCCAAATCGCTGTCTGATCCCATTACCACGCCCACCTGGGCGCTTTCGTTTCCGTCCATGCCTAAAACTCCCTCGCCCTAACGGAGGCGACGTTTAAGCCGGCCCGTCCCACCCCAAGCCAGTCCGAACTCGGACAAATTCCTGGCCACGCTTGGCCGCGCCCAGCCTTTGGTAGGTCCTTGGTCCCGGCTCAAACTATGCTAACATAGCCACTTATTCCCGGATTGTCAAGCTCCGGCCCAGGCGGATTACTTGAAATATCGGATTATTATTCTTTGGCCGTGGAGAGTAAAGACTTTTCCCCGGCCCCCTGGCCCGGCCCGGTCAACGGACCGCAAGGGGACGCCAAGGGGCCGGCAAGGGGATGGATTGCCAGGCCACGGTCATTTTTCCGTCCGGGCGGGCCCGGGCTAAGCTATAATGGGTCCCAATGCCTATCGGCCCCCTGGTGGCCAGGGGACCGGGCTCGGGCGGGAGAGGCCTTGCTCCCCCCAAAACCAATCGATAACCCGTCCGGGCGCCACCAGAGGCGCCGCCAGGGCGGTGCCTCTGGTGGGAGTGGACTAGCCATGAAAATTAAGTGCTTGGGGGCCATCCGGACCGTTACCGGCTCTTGCTACCAACTGGAAAACCCCCAAGGGGGCTACACGCTCATAGACTGCGGTATCTTCCAGGGCGGCCGGCAAACCGAGTTGCGCAATTTCAACACGGCCCTCTATAAACCCGCCGAGACCAAGGCCATCGTCATCACCCACGCCCACATGGACCACTCGGGCCTGGTGCCCAGGCTGGTCAAGGCCGGCTACTCCGGTCCCATATACGCCACCGAGGCCACCCGGGATCTCTTGCCCATTCTCTGGCAGGACGCCGCCCATATACAGGAACTGGAAGCCCAGTGGAAGAGCCGCAAAAACAGCCGCCAGGGCGCCAAAGCCGTGGAACCCCTTTACCGCGAGGAGGACGCCGAGGCCGCGGCCAAATTGCTGCGGCCCCTTAAGCTGGACCGGGAGGAGGGGATCCTGCCCGGGCTTACCGTTACCTGTCTCACCGCTGGGCACATACTGGGGGCGGCCAGCCTGAGGCTGGCCGTCGGCGAGGACGGCGGGACCAAAACGGTCACCTTTTCCGGGGACATCGGCCGGGTCGGGCAGCTACTCATCAAAGACCCCGAGATACCGCCCCCTTCCGACGTTATCTTCATGGAAACCACCTATGGCAACCGCCTCCATAAGGATCTTGGCAACACCATAGACGAGCTGGTCGGGATCATTAACCAGGCTTACCGGGAGGGAGGCAAGATTATCATCCCCACCTTCGCCGTGGAAAGGACCCAGGAACTGTTGGTCCTGCTGGCCCAGGCCTGGCACGAAAACAAGATCCCCAGGGACATCCCCATCATCCTTGATTCGCCCCTGGCCATATCGGCCTCCGAGGTCTACCTGGCCCATCCCGAGCTCTATGACGCCGAGACGGTCGAACTGGCCCGCCTGGGCCACGGCCCCATGTCCGTTGGGACCCTGAGGGTGACCCGGACCGGCGAGGAGAGCCAAAAGATCAACTCCATCAATGGCCCGGCCATTATCATGGCCGGCTCGGGCATGGCCAACGCCGGGCGGGTGCTCCACCACTTCAAGCATAACCTCTGGCGCCCAAACTGCCACGTGATTTTTGTGGGCTTCCAGGCCCAGGGCACCACCGGCCGGCGCCTGGTTGAGGGGGCCAAGTCGGTTAAGATTTTTCGCGAAGAGGTTTTGGCCAAGGCCAAGATCCATACCCTGGGCGGTTTTTCCGGGCACGCCGACCAAAGCGAGCTCCTGACTTGGCTGGCGCCGCAAATCCACCCCAATCTATTGGTGGTGCTTACCCACGGCGAAGAATCGGGCACCCTGGCCTTTCAGGCCAAGCTGGCCGAGCTCCACCCCGAGCTCAACACCCTGGTTCCCCGCTGGCTTGACGTCTTGGACGTGCCTTCCCAGCCCATGGCCCTACCGGTCGCCCTACCGGCCGCCGTCCGGCCGGCTTTGGCCGAAACCGCTTTAACCGAAACGTCTTTGGCCGAAAGTTGGCTGCCCGAGGCCGAAAGCTTCGGTCGCCGCTTGGGACGGCTACGGGATGGCTTGGCCGGGCGCCAAGAACCCCTGAGCCCAGAAAAACTGGCCCTCCTGGAAGACCTCCTAAGCCGGGCCGAAGAAATCGCCCTCTCCCGCTAGACGGGACACGGGCCAACGGAATCGCCCTCTCCCGCTAGACGGGACACGGGCCAACGGGAGGGATCAACCTTGGCCGCGACCAAAAAACAAAAACCGGACACCCCCGCCCCCGAGGCCGCCCCCGGCGCCTACACCGGGGCCGACCCCGCCGCCGATTTGGGCGCCGGTGGCTTTAGCCACCTGACGGCCAAAGGCGCGGCCAGGATGGTTAACGTCTCGGAAAAGGCCTCCACCCACCGGGTGGCCAAGGCTGAAGGGCAGATCAGCCTGGGACCAAAGATAACCGAGGCCATTTTAAACGAAAGCGTCAAGAAGGGCGATGTGTTGGCCGTGGCCAGGGTGGCCGGGATCATGGCCGCCAAGCGGACCTCGACCAGCATTCCGCTATGCCATTCCATAAACGTTACCGGCTGCCAGCTGGATCTGGAAGTGGACCCTCTCGGCCAAAAACTTACCGCCTTCTGCCAGGTTACCTCCGACGGCCAAACCGGGGTGGAGATGGAGGCCCTGCACGGGGTTTCGGTGGCCCTCTTAACCGTCTATGACATGTGCAAGGCCCTGGGCAAGGGCATGGTAATCGGTCCCATCCGCCTGTTGGAGAAATCTGGCGGTAAAAGCGGCGACTATAAAGCCTAACTCAGGCTTAAGCCATAGCTAAGACCAATAATTTAAGCAAAATTGCCTTCCAAAATGACCTTCCAAAATGGCGAAAGGGCGACCGGGAACGATTTCCCGGACGCCCTTTCCATGTTGGAAGTTAGTGACCCGCAAGGTTAGATTTGGGGCTCCAATAGGGCCCGGCCCGCGGGCGTCTGTGGCCTCGGAGGTCGATCAAGCCGGCGTGGCTTTCTTGATACCGTTGGCCAAGTAGTAAGCCATGCCCACGAAAAGGGCACCGCCAAAGAAGTTGCCCAAAGTCACCGGGATCAAATTGGTGATGAAGAAGCCGTTCCAGGTGGCCGTGAGTGGTACCGTGCCGGCATAAGTTGCGGTGTTACCTATAAAAATCCCCAAGGGGATAAAGGTCATGTTGGCCACGCTGTGCTCAAAGCCCAAGGCGACGAAGGCGGTGATGGGGGGCCATAGCAAAACGGCCTTGGAGACCCCATCGGGGGCGGACAGGGCCATGTAGATAGCCAAACATACCAGCCAGTTACAAAAGATGCCCCGGACAAAGGCCACGCCGAAGGGCAACACGCACTTGCCGTTGGCCACGGTAACCGCATAGGTGGCCGTGGCTTTGTCGGCCATGAGGCCGGTGTAGTTGCCCAGCCAGGCCACAACGATCGAACCGATGAGGTTGCCGATCCAGGCCAGGATCAGGATCCGGAAAAATTTGTTGAGCCCAACCCCGTGTTTGGCCACGCCGCTGGGCATGAACATGCAGTCGCCGGTGAAGAGGTCGGCGCCGGCCACCAAAACCAACAGCAGGCCGCAGGGGAAAACCCCGCCGAAGACCAACCTTTGAATTGAGCCCCAGTAGTCCAGGGGCATGCCCCCGGCTATTCTGAGGGCCAGAAGGGATCCAAACCCAATGTAGGCCCCAGCCATGAAGGCCAGGATAAGGTTGGAAACTAAGGTCATCTTAGATTTCGTAAGTCCAACGTTGCACACGGCTTCCATGGTTTCAGCCGATGATTTGACAGCGCTCATCCAAAGCCTCCTCTGACTGCGATCCTACGCCACGATTGCTATAAGTGATACCCCGTAATCGTTTACGGGGTAAGGCATGGTCATATAAATAGGGTTTGTCTCAATTAAGTTGTGGGGATACAAATTTTGTAATCCCGCTAAATGGGTAGGTAGGAACCGGAGCGCGCCAAAGTCTTAAGGGCACGACCCTGGGATGGACGCATGCAAGACCACAAGCTTGCCACCATAATGGTCCGAAATGGTCCGAATTTAATTGTCTCTTCTCGAAACCACGGGTCCTGAAACCGATCGGCAAATTATGAAAATATATTGCTTTATAGCTCTAAATATGAATTGTTAAGTTTCTCCCATTTATGTCAATGGAATTAACTTTATAGTCAAGTATCTTTGAGGTGCTATTTAATATCTTAACGGACATACAAAATATCATTTAAAATTACGAGGTTAGGCTAGCTATATATTTTAATTTATTACAAGTTACAAAAGTAATCAGCTTATGTATATTAAAATAATCTTATAGAAAATTCAATATGCAATGATTAAGCCAAAATAGTTATAATAACTACGAACATTTAACTTTATAACTTTCGTAAACTACTGATCTCTCAGGCTTTTACATAATATTGCTCAAAGCGGGAAAAAGCCTAATTTTAGCAAGTGAAGATAAATAATTCCGTAATATTAAAAGTTAAATTTCATCTTTAAGAAGCTTTAATATTTTTGTCGTTTATCAATATTAATTTAGGCGCACTAAGTTCAATCTTCAGCGAGCAAAATTCATTAATATCTTATAAATTTTTATAAAAAGTTTTCCCTCAAGGAGTTTAGGGGTTTTGGCCTGTCGATCAAAGTTGGCTGGATGGTAAGTCAGCGGCCGTAGAAATTCTGGCTATCGGGCTAGCGATAGGGTTGGTACCCTTTGGGCCCAGGGGGACCGGAACGAATTGCCATAAGATTCTCCACAGCCTGGTAAAAGGCTGGGCGACTAAGTCGGGGCTTCAATGATACGTTCGCGATAAGTCTATTGTCCCAGTCGCCGATGAGTTAACTCATTGATAACTGGTGGTTAAGCCTCGCAATTTTTACAATTGTGGGGTTTCCGCGAACGCGTTTTCTATATGACGCCCATGAACGTTTACGCTAAAACCGGGTATATGAGATCAGCGGTAAGTGGCTGGGAGCCTTCGCCTTGTAGTTGTTGAGTTTATACTATACTTTGACAATGTTTGATAGGTTATCAACTAGTGTTTCAAAATAAAAATAATCCTAGGTAAGATTTTATATGGTATAAACTATTGATTTAGCTAAATATTTGTTTCCAAGAAACTATTTAAGCTCTAAACTGCCATGGATTCACTCTCAGTTTAGGAATAATAACAGTATAAGTACCTACCAATATTTAATCCCTGAATTCTTCTCAGATTTTGAAACTACATTTGAAACCACAACCCAGGGTTACAAACGTATGAAAATAAATAGCCTACATCAAAAAAAGACTTGACACCCACCTCCTCTTGTAGTTAT
>JAIRNQ010000345.1 GCA_031257955.1 Deltaproteobacteria bacterium
GAGAGCGTTTGTCTTATGAAGGCGTCCATGGCCATCAATTCTTCGCTCCGCGGCGGATCGCTCGCGATCATGGCCTCGGTTAAGCCGACCACCCCCAGTTCGAGGCTTTGGACTTTTACGATGTCGCTCCCGCGGGCATTAATGAATTCGGTCGAGCGGCCACCGACGTCAAAGATAAGCGTTTCGGGGGGTAGGGGATCCAGGCCCGACAAAACGCCCCGAGCCGACAGGAACGCCTCCTGGGCCCCAGACAAGACCACGGTCTCCCAGCCAAAGCGTTGGCCTACGGTGCGTAAAAAATCCTCCCCGTCCTGGGCCTGCCTAAAGACCATTGTGCCGCCGGCCAGTATTTTTTCCGGCTTTTCGGCCTCGATTATGGCGGCGAAGCCTTCCAGGGCGGCCAAGGCCCGTTTTTTTGGTTCTTGGGAAAGGCTGCCTCCCTGGCCCAGGCCCTCTGAAAGGCGTGGAATTTCTTGCCAGACCCGGCTTTGGCTTAGCCCGGCTTCGCCTTGGGGGGCGAGGATAAGCCTAAAGGTATTGGAGCCTAGATCGAGGGCGGCCAAAGAATCGGGAGGCATGGTTTTGGGAACAAATCCTGGGAGAGGGGGAGAACGGGTGCCGTCCGGGTTTAGATGGCATTAACGGGAGCCGGCGCATCAACATATGCCCTATCGACTCCCGTCATAATCGTTTAGCATACCATATATTGTGATAAAAAAGAAAGATGTTTTTTTAAAATCGCCCGGGGCCATGAGCCTTGGAAAGACGCGAGCTTAGCCTAGTGCCTGATGAAACGGCGATAATTACACGGAGTTTTTGGCTATGTTCAGCCTTTGATCGTGACGCAATATTAACTACAGTCCCAATTTTAGTTTAGTCGATTAAATGGCGCTGTATGTGATATCATTTGTGCATCCCAAAGGGATAACCAATTTGGGAAACATTTTCACCGGTTCGGGCATAAACGGGCCGGTTAAGCCGAACGAGCTATACTGTCGGGTTTTTAGCCTGGTGGGCAAAAATCGCCGTCGCCCCGGGTCTGGTGCGGCTTGGGATTGCGTGGGGTTTTTTTGGGGAGGACGATATGGGCGAATCGAAATGGGACCATCGGGGCTTCATGGAATTAACCAGGGGTTTTTGGACCCTCTGCGCCATTCAGGCCGGGGTGGAGTTGGGGCTTTTCACCGCTTTGGATTTAAGCGATGGCCGCAGGATGCCGTTGGCCGAATTGGCCCGGGACATTGGCTCGGACGAGAGGGCCACGGGAATGTTGGCCACGGCTTTGACCGGTTTGGGATTGTTGGAACGGGAAGGCCAAGAAATAGCCTTGCCCTCGGAGTCGGCCCGCTTTCTTTCGGAAAAGTCCCCCGAATATTACGGCCACATGTTGCTTCACCAGTCCCATATCATGCCTGCTTGGATTGGCTTAGCCCAGGCCGTCAAAACCGGGCGGCGGGTGGCCAGTTCTTCGGCGGCCGAGTCGGGGGACGAAAAAAGACGAGAAGATTTCCTTATGGCCATGTATAACGGCGCCCGATATCAAGCCGAGGCGGTGGCCGAGGCCTTGGATCTGAGTTCGTCCAGAAACCTCCTCGATCTCGGCGGCGGGCCCGGTACTTACGCGGCTCAGTTTTGCCTCAAATATTCCGGACTTTCGGCGGTCATCTTTGATTTGCCTGGATCGGCGCCGGTGGCCAAGAAAGTGCTGGCCAAGCTGGGCATAGCCGATAGGGTTAGTTTCGTGGCCGGCGACTTTAACCGGGACCCCCTGCCCAAACCCTTCGACGCCGTGCTAATATCCCAGGTTATACATCAGGAAGGCCCTCCTGGGGCCGCGGCCCTGATAGCCAAGGCGGCCGATGTCCTGAATCCTGGGGGTATTCTGGCCATTCAAGAGTTTTTCCTTAACGACGATCTGACCGGGCCGACCGTGGCCGGTTTGTTTTCCTTAAACATGCTGGTCAACACGCAAGCGGGTCAGTCCTATGCTTACGGCCAGGTCAGGGAATTCATGGCCCAAGCTGGGTTGGCCGACATTAAGCTCCAGCCGGCCAAGCTGCCGCCTGGCAGTGCCATAATGGTTGGCACGAAGGTTTAGGGTTCCGCCATCGCGACCGCGATCCCTCTCTCGGTTCCGGGCAATGGGCCACCGGTATGGGTTTAATCGATTGATAGAGATTGATGGCGGTTATAATGGTTAATGTAAGCCTGATGGTAATGGCTATGACTAGAACAAGGGGATAAAAAAACTTGGACATAATTAAACCCAAAGCCTTGGCGCTCGATCTCGACGGAACCCTTTTGGCTACCGACTCGCTGTGGGAGATGTTTTTTAAGGCCCTATCGGATGGGAGGTTACTCCCATTGGTTTGGCTTTTTCTCGGCCGGCTCAAGTTCAAAAAAAAACTGGCCGAATCCACGGATCTCGATTTGGAACTCCTGCCCTGGAACCAAGACGTTATCGACATGGCCACCAAACATGGGCGGGAAGGGGGCCAAGTATGGCTCGCCACGGCCGCCAACGAGGCCATGGCCAAGAAGGTCGTCGATAAGTTTCAGTTCTTTTCGGGGTATTTCGCCTCCGATTCAAAAACCAACCTGAAAAGCCGAGCCAAAGCCAAGGTTTTGGTTGAGCGGTTTGGGGAAGGGAATTTTATTTACGCCGGTGACTCGGGCGCCGACATCGAAGTTTGGAAGGCCTCCGGGGGCGCCGTGGTGGTGGGAGGGCCGGAACTGGCCGAACGGGCAGCGCCGATTGGCGGTGATGTCAGCCAGATAACCCCCGTGGGCACGAAACGACCGTCGGCCAAGACAATCCTCGCTCTGGCCGAGCCTTCCGGCTGTCTCAAAGACGCCATGGTTTTCCTTCCGGCTCTCATGGCCTTTAAATTAATCTCCGCGGAAATCTGGATGGTCGTCATGGCCTTTTTGGGTTTTTGTTTTTTTACCATCGCCGGAAACGTATTATGCAAACTCTGTAACCTGGAAAAGGATCGCCGGTTTCCGCAAAACCGCTCTGAAATATTGCCCTCAGGCAAGCTCGAGTTGTCCAGGGCCGGTTTTATCGTCCTGGGCGGCGTGTTGGTCGGCTTGGGTTTCTTTTCTTTTACGACCCGGGGCATAATGTATCTGGCTTTAGCGGATATAGTACTAATATTATTGTATGAAAGTTATGGACGAGGATATATTTTTTCAAGAATATTTTTATTTGTCCCAATAAATTTACTCCCCTTGATTGTAGGATTAATTATAATACAGCATCCCCTATATTTTTGGATTCTCGTCCTCGGTTTTTGTTTTGTCGGCACCCTTGGGGCTTTGGAAAGCGCGTCCGAACTGTACCGTTGGCTCGAGTTCCATTTACCCGACGAGGGGGAGAATCAAACCGAATATAACGCCCTGGATCCATTTTTCTGGTGCAGACTGATCTTTGGAATTCTGGTTGGGCTCTTCACCGGAGCGGGCATATTCACTTTAGCGTTGTTTATATTTCCCTTTACCAGTGTGAACGTATTTGATTATTTCCATAAGCCATATTGGGGGTTGTCGGCTATCCCGCCAATACTTGTTTTTACGGTAGCGTCTATTGCTTTAGCAGCTTCAAAACTTGCAAATAGTCATATATTTGTATATTTTGGTAGACATGTGCTTACGTATATAATGTTATTACTTTTTTATATAATTTATTTAAGCTGTGAACCAGTATTATTGCCTTAATATAGTTGTAATCACACCTCCATACCCACTGAAAGTAGGATCCTTGCCCTGACCTGCCCGCTCGCCCCAGGCCATGTCCGGCCACTGGCACGGCCATAGTGGGGCTTTCGCCGGGGCGGCCCCTGGCCCGACCGGAGGCCAGTCCCGGCCACTGGCACGGCCATAGTGGGGCTGTCGCCGGGGCGGCCCCTGGCCCGACCGGAGGCCAGGCCCGGCCACTGGAACGGCCATAGTGGGGCTTTCGCCGGGGCGGCCCCTGGCCCGACCGGAGGCTAGGTCCGGCCACTGGCACGGCCATAGTGAGGCTTTCGCCGGGGCGGCCCCTGGCCCGACCTGTGGGATGTTTTACATTTATTTTACAATCGTTAAATAGGTTTTTGGTTATTATCGTCTATAAATTCAACCATGAGAGTTGGACTTACCAAGAACCAGGTTTTCAAAGGCCTTACCGCCGTGGCCTCGGCCAGCGTTTTGTTGATAGTGTTGGCCATGCTGGTGACTCTGATAGTGGAGTCGTGGCCAGCCCTAAAGCATTTTGGGCTGATTAACTTTCTGACGACCGCCGACTGGAATTATTCGACCGAAAATTTCGGCGCTTTGAGACCCCTCTTCGGTACCTTCCTCAGTACCCTCCTGGCCCTAATCGTGGCCGTGCCCGTAGCCATGGGCATGGCTATCTTTCTGACCGAGCTTTGCCCCGACAAATTGCGGACTACAATTGGGACGGCCCTGGAACTCCTGGCGGCCATACCCAGCATCATTTATGGAATGTGGGGCCTGTTTATTCTGGCCCCCTTTCTGGAAAGCTATTTCCAGCCCCTGGTGGCCAAGAGCCTGGGCCAATTGCCAATAATTGGAGCATTTTTCCAAGCCAAATTGGCCGGTGGGGTTAACCTTTTTACCGCCTCAATGATCCTTTCCGTAATGATAATACCCTTCATTTCCAGTATCGCCAGGGAAGCCATGGCCCAAGTACCGCCCATGCTCAAAGAATCGTCTTACGGGCTCGGGGCCACCCGCTGGGAAACCTTAAGGCACGTGGTCATCCCCTACGCGAAAATGGCTTTGGCCGGCGGAATAATCCTGGCCATGGGCCGGGCACTGGGAGAGACGATGGCCGTGGCCTACGTCATTGGAAACAGACACGCCGCTTTGGACTCCATCTTTTCGCCATACGCCACCATTACCTCCGTCATGGCCAACGAGTTTAACGAAGCTTCGGGGCTCCAGCTTTCGGCCCTTTTCTCACTGGCCCTGATCCTATTTTTGGCTAATTTTATGGCCTTGACCGTGGCCAAGAGACTACTGGGCGGCAAAAGATGAGGAACCTAAATGGGTGCCGGGGCGACTATAGCCCGGCCTTGGCCCAAACGATGGGACAGGCCTTGAACCAGACAGTTACCCAGGCCGATACCCCGACCTTGCCCCTAGCCAAAGGCGGCTGGCGCGGGGCGGGGAACTGGGACGCGGCCGGTTGGCGGTAAGACATGAATAACCTTAAGCGGCGCAAGGCCGCCAACTTTATCGCCATGACTTTAGCCAGTCTCTGCGCCGCCGTGGGTTTGGCCCTGCTGTTTATTATCCTCTATGACGTTTTGGTGGAGGGTTTGGGATCGCTGAAGCCACGCCTGTTTACCCAAGATCCGGCCCCGCCCAATATCGCCGGGGCGGGAGGGCTGAGAAGCGCGTTTTTGGGCCAAGGGCTCCTGACATTGGCCGCTTCGATAATTGGGGTTCCCTTGGGAATACTGGGCGGGACATTTTTGGCCGAATACGGTCGACATCTTAGAATCTGCCGGTTCATAAGTACCCTAAGCGATATGGCCGTGTCCATCCCCTCGATAGTTATAGGGACCTTTGCCTACGCCATTTTGGTAAAGCCCATGGGTGGGTTTAACGGCTGGGCCGGGGCGGTTGCCTTGGCCATAATAATCCTGCCAATAATAGTGCGGACAACCGAAGAAATGATGAGCATGGTTCCTTGGGCCCTGAGAGAAGCCGCCTTCGCCTTGGGGGCACCTTACCATAAAGTCATCACCGGTATCGTTTGGCGGGCTTCCATGAGCGGTATCTTTACGGGGGTATTGCTGGCCATAGCCAGGGTGGCCGGGGAGACGGCCCCACTGCTCTTCACCTCATTTAACAGCAACTTCTTCCAATTGAACATGTCCAGGGCAGTGCCTTCGCTAACGGTAAGTATCTACCAATATGCCGCCTCGCCTTACGAAAGCTGGGTGGGGTTGGCTTGGGCGGCGGCTTTTGTTGTCACTATTTTGGTTCTTATCCTAAATATTATTGGCCGTATCATTGTTAAAATGAGAAAAAGGGATTAAGGCTTCATGGAAGATCTATTATCGGTTAATAAGCTTGACTTTTTCTATGGACAAAATCATGCTCTTAAGGATGTGACTTTGCCTATAAAGAAGAATAAGATAACCTCCCTGATTGGGCCATCGGGTTGCGGCAAAACGACTTTGCTACGGTGTTTTAACCGGATGCACGATCTCTACCCCAACAACCGCTACCAAGGCGAGATTATGATGGAGGGGGAGAACATATTGGGGGATCGGGTAGACGTTATCAAACTTCGAAACTCCATGGGCATGGTCTTCCAGAAACCAACCCCTTTTCCCATGAGCGTTTTTGACAACGTGGCTTACGGCCTGAGGCTCAAAAGTATCAGAAACATGAGCGTTCTAAAGGAGAAGGTTGAAAAAGCCTTACGCCAGGCTGCCGTTTGGGAAGAGGTCAAAGATCGCCTTAACCAAAATGCCCAGGGTCTCTCCGGCGGCCAGCAGCAGAGGCTGGTTATCGCCAGGACCCTGGCCGTTGAGCCGCAGGTAATTCTGTTCGATGAATCTACCAGCGCCCTGGATCCAATTTCCAGTAAAAAAATAGAAGAATTAATGGTTGAATTAAAAGAGGATGTAACCATAATAGCCGTGACCCATAATATGCAGCAAGCTGCCAGGATCTCTGACTATACAGCCTTAATGTACATAGGCTCTTTAGTAGAATATGATGACACGGCCACTATCTTTACCAACCCCAAACACAAGATGACCGAAGAATACGTTACCGGCCGCTTTGGGTGATCGTAGGCGTTACGCGAAAATGGGGCCAGTTTGGGTGAGCCAAGGCGTTATGGGAAAATCGGACCGTTTTGGGTGAGCGTAGGCGTTACGCGAAAATGGAGGCAGTTTTGGTGATAGAGCCAAGGCGTTATGACCTACTGGGATAATTCAAGGATGTGAGAGTGGGTTAAGGTAAGGTGAATAGCGTTGAGTTTATCATAAAGGAACATTTTAATCTTTTAGTAAAAAAGGGAAACATCAATGACCATGGCGGACAAAGATTTGGCGGTTATCAGGGCTAGATTGGCCCTCATGGGTAAACTCGCTTCGGGTATGTTCGCCGAGGCCGTGGCGGCTCTGGCCAAGTCCGATCGGGAGGCGGCCAGGGAAGTGATCGCCAAAGATACCCGGGTAGACGCCTTGGAAAACGAGATAGAGGGCTTGTGCTTGACTTTTCTGGCCCTAAAGGCACCCAAAGCCTTGGAACTTAGATTCGCCGTGGCCGTCACCAGGCTCACCAACGAAATAGAAAGGATTGCCGATCATGCCACCGTCCTGTGCAAGGAAAGCTTGTCCAGGCACCTTGGGCCGATTTGGGTGAAGGTGCCGGAGTTCGGCCAAATGGCCGAGATGGCCGGCCACATGGTCGATCGGGCCATGGACGGATTTTTCGCCTCCGACGATCGGGCTTATCTTGGCCTACTTGAGGACGACCTAAAGGTAGGCGAATTGCAAAAGATCTTAAACGATAAGCTTATCGCCCATATGGCCAAGGACCCGGACAAGGCCCTAGAGGTCGTGTCCCTCTTGAACATAATCAGGAGAATCGAAAGGGTGGCCGATCACGCAAAAAATATCGGGGTTATGGTACCATACGTAACCAAAGGGATTCTGCTTCGGCACAATCAGGAGAGCGGAGACAATGTTGATAATGATGATTGAGGATGAAGCCGCCCTGCGTGAGGTAGTCGAATATAACCTTAGCCGTGAAGGTTACCAGGTCACCGCCTTTGATAACGCTAACGATGCCTTAATTGCCGTGGAGGACTGCCCGCCTGACTTGATATTGTTGGATCTTATGTTACCCGGTCTTCAGGGCTTGCAGTTTCTGGACATCTTCAGGCAACGGGATCAAAAAACCCCGGTTATTATTATCTCGGCCCGGACCTCGGAGGAAGACATAATCAGGGCCCTGGAAAGGGGGGCCGACGATTACCTGCCAAAACCCTTTAGCCTTAAGCTACTTGAGGCCAAGGTCAAGGTGGCCTTACGGCGGCTGACCGGGGAGAGCTCCAGCACTGGTTATTACAGTAGCGGTGGGGTCAGCGTGGAATTGGATTCCCACAAAGCCACCTGCGACAACAACGAACTACAACTTACCCAAAAAGAATTTGACCTTTTGGCCTTATTTATTCGCAAGCCAGGTAAAGTCTTTACTCGCAATCAGCTTCTTAACATTATTTGGGGTTATGAGAATGACGTCAACAGTCGCACCGTTGACGTCCATATGGCCATGCTCCGCAAGAAGCTCTCCGATAAAGGCCGCTACATAAAAACCCTTCCCAAGATCGGGTATCTCTGGGAAGCCCGAGTGCCCGAGAAATCCACCGGTGCCTGACGGCCCCGGCTTCTGAGCCAGGGCGACTTTTGGGTCCGCCGGGGTGGCAAGACCGTCCCGAGCGGCTGCCCTTCCGGACGGTAATCAGTCCGTAAGGGAAGTTGGGTGATCCGCGCGGGAGAGGCGGACGGAGCTGGGGTTGTTGATTTGAAGGATTGTTAGTCTTAAAGTATCGGCCAGATGGACTCGGTGTAATGGCCTATTTAGGGAAGTTTTGACAGAGTGTCAAGCATGATTGGTAACTACAAAATATTCGTCCTGATTTTTTTGCCGGCGGCCTTGGCCCTGGTTTTTGGCTTGGCCTTAATCCAGCAGAAAAGCGTCGATCTAAGTTCGGCCCAGTTTGAGGAGCAGCTGAAAAACCAGTGGCGACTTGTATCGATAATCCAGGCCGGTTCCATGGATACCGCCGCGTTTAAAGAGGTTAGCAAAAAATTGGGTTTGCGGGTCACCCTCATAGACCGCTCCGGCTCGGTGGTCTACGATTCCGGGACGGAAGGCGACGTTTCGGATAATCATAGCCAGAGGGAAGAGGTGAGAAGCGCCTTTCTGGGCGTTCCGGCCATGGCCACCCGCCAAAGCGCCACCACGGGTTTGTACACAATTTACTACGCCGATCGACTAAACGACGACATGGTCCTCAGGGTGGCTTACCCAGCCGAGTACTACCAGAATCTCTCGGGCGCGCTGTTGGCCCAAACCTTCTCGGGTTTGGTGGGCTTGGTCATAGCCGTGGGGGCCTTTGCCTTCATGGTCTCCAGAAATACAGGCCGAACCCTAAAGGAACTTAGCCAAGCCGTAAACGACGCCAAAAACGGCAGCCAATATCTACCCAGCTTCAACAACGAGTCGCTCGATACGGTCCTCTATTCCCTAAGCACGGTCACCAGGGAACTTAAAGACTTCGGACAGAAGAACGCCACCCTAAATTCCCGGCTCCAATATATCTTGGACAACATCCAAGAAGGCGTGATTTTAATTGAGAACGATTCAATTATTTACTCAAATGAAAGAACGGAACTTATCTTGAGCCATAAACTCCCGGGACATCTTTCGGAGATTACCCAAACCGAAATGCTCTCCATCATGGAGACTTTAATCGGTGGGAAGCACGTCTCGGAACTGCGCCTGGGGGATCGAACCATTTCGGTAAACTACCAATCCTCCGATCAAGCCACGCTGATCATACTTCACGATATCTCCGATAGGCTAAAGTACTCCGGCTATAAGTCGAATCTGGTGGCTAACATCTCCCACGAGCTAAAAACCCCCCTGACTTTGATCATGGCGACCAGCGAAGTCATAACCAAAGATAACCAGATGTCCAAAGAGAACCTGGACAAGTTCCTAAATACCATACACGGGAACGCCAGGAGGCTAAATTCCCTACTGGACGATCTCATTTCCCTTCATCGCCTAGAGACCAGCGAGCCGGTTTTGGCCCAGGCCGATCTGGACGAGATAGTCTCCGACGTGAGAGACCTTATAGAGACTAAGGGAAAGCGGCTGAATTGGAGCTTCGATTCGGGCCAGGTCAATGTCAACGGCAGCCACGTTACCAGCGTGTTGGTAAACTTAATTACTAACGCCATTAAATACTCCACTGGTTCCGATATCGACATTGGTCTAAAACGCGGCGACAACGAACTGGAAATATCCGTGGCCGACCGGGGCCCGGTTATTCCCCCCTCCGAGAGGGAACGGGTTTTCGAGCGCTTCTATTCGCTCTCGGCCTCCCGCAATCGCGACGATTCCGGATCCGGCCTTGGCCTCTCCATCGTCAAACATATCGCCAAACTCTACGGGGGCTTGGCCAAGGTCGTGGCCAACGACAAGTCGGGCAACACCTTCATCGTCCGGCTAACCGAGAAAGACTGACTGCCGTGCCGGCATTTCGTCCCGTCCAGACGGGCCGAAATGCCGGCACGGATCGTCGCGGCAGAGCCTAGGTTTATTTAGTTATTAGAATATTTTAGAATAAACTCCCTTCAGTTTTTATACGTTTACCCGCCAATAATCCTATTAATCCCACCAAATAAATTATTCCGCCAATCCTGCCTCGTACCCTTCCTTTTTTGACTAGGGCGTGTTGTTTTATGAGTATTTATAGTTAGTTATGCGTATAGTGGGGGAGGGGGGAATGGTTGGTTATAGTGGGGCTCAGAGATCATTTTACCTTTTTTTTACTTATTTTTAGCCAGCCTTTTAAGGCCCGGGTTTACGATTTAAGCACGAGAACAACCGTCGCCCGGTTTAGTCAGTGGCGGCTCAATTGGGCCTTAGCCCGTTATAAAACTTTGAAGAGGTTTGTATGCGAAAACTTATCTTGGCCTTACTTTTCGGCGCTTTCGCCTTTAGCTCCGCCTTCGCCTCGGCCAGGGATCTTACCGGCGCCGGTGCCTCATTTCCCTATCCCATTTATTCGGTTTGGGCCTTTGACTATGAGAAGGCCACCAAAACCAAGGTAAATTACCAGTCCATCGGTTCCGGTGGCGGGATCAAGCAGGTAACCGAAGGCACGGTCGATTTTGGGGCCTCCGATGACCCGCAAACCACCGAGGATTTAAAAAAGGCCAAGCTAATCCAGTTTCCCGCCGTGTTGGGTGGGGTGGTGGCCATCATTAACGTTGAGGGCTTCCAAAATAACGACGTGGTGTTAACCGGCAAGGTCTTGGCCGACATCTTTCAGGGAATAATAACCAAGTGGGACGATCCGGCCATCGTTGCCTTGAACCCCGGCAAAACCTTTCCCTCGGAAACTATAAACGTGGTCTACCGTTCGGACAGTTCCGGCACCTCGGCCATTTTTACCAATTATCTTTCCCAAGTCTCACCCGAGTGGAAATCGGCCGTGGGCGCCGGCAAATCGGTCAACTGGCCACTTGGCGTGGGCCAGAAAGGTAACGACGGCGTGGCCGGAAGCGTCAAGAGAGTTAAAAACAGCATAGGTTACGTGGAATACGCTTACGCCTTCGAGAATAAAATAGTCTGGACAAGTTTAATCAATAAAGATGGCCAGACCATAGCCCCCTCCATCGATACTTTCGCGGCCGCGGCGGCCAACGCCAACTGGGACAAGAGCAAAGACTATTTTCTGTGGCTGGTCAACGAAAGCGGCGCCAACTCCTGGCCCATCGCCGCCGCCACCTTCATACTTGTCCGCACGGACAATCCCGAGGCCCTCGAACTGGTGACCACTTTCTTTGACTGGTGCTTCAATAACGGCGACGCCCAGGCCCAAAACCTACAGTACGTGCCCCTTCCTGACAGCCTGAAGGCTGACATTCGCGAATATTGGAAGGCGGCCAAGTAAGGCTGGAAAAGCCCCGTCCCGGCCCCTTCGGGTTTGTTTCCGGACTTGCCTACCGGGCAATACCCTTTACCCGCTCTGTGGGTAAAGGGGCCAAAACCTTGCTCTTTGTCAGACTGGCGAGTCCATGAAACGGCTAATTGCGGTGATCAAAAATTGATATTTTAGCGCCGCGGATCAGTAAATGATCCGCGGTTTTTTTATTGGTCCTACCTAGTCGTATAAATTTTGTTTAAGGATCTAAGAAAGATTAATCATTACTATTGAGGGAAATAAAAAGTATCGTTAGCCGTAGAAATACCTTTTTGGGAGATGGGCCGTTGACCGGGCTTGACTGAAAATGATGTTGGAATCATTACTGGATTCTGGTATTATCAACGGCACTGTAAGGAATCCATAAAACCCGTCTGGAATCTAATGTCCCACCGCTTGTGTTTAATCTAATTGGCGGGGCGGGTTTTTGGTCGGGGTCATTCCGGTCGTTACCCATCTCATAATAGTCGGGCCCGGTCCCCGCCGTCCTTGGGCGGGGGGGTCGATTTCAAGGGCGGTACAGGTTTTCTTCGCTTTGGCCGCTTTTCCATCTTTAGGAGTTTCGCATGTCCAGCAAATCGGCCTTCATTGGTTTGGTTTTCGCGCTTTGTTTGGGTTTGGTGGCTTTGTTCCAGCCCATTCCGGCCTCGGCCCAGACTGGCGACGTCCAGTACATCAAAATCGGCACCGGCGGACAGACCGGCGTCTATTACCCCACGGGCGGGGCCATCTGCCAGTTCATGTCCAGGGGGCAACGTAACGGTGAACACAACATCGACTGCAAAGTCGAATCCACCGGTGCCTCCGTTTTTAACGTCAACACCATCCGCTCGGCCCCGGATCACATGTACCTGGGCATAGTCCAATCCGACGTCCAGTATCAGGCTTTTAACGGCGTGGATCAGTTCACCGCCGCCGGCCCCGACCCGAACCTTAGGGTCCTGGCCAACCTCCAGTCCGAGGCCTTTACCTTGGTCGCCCGCAAAGACGCCAACATCGCCATCTTCGACGATCTGGTCGGAAAGCGCATGAACTTGGGCGATCCCGGCTCGGGTAACCGCAACACCCTAGAGCTGTTGATGCAGGAGTACGGTTGGACTCCGGAGACTTTCAAGCTGGCTACCGATCTTAAGCCCGCCGAAATGGCCGGTGCCTTGTGCGACAACAAAATCGACGCTTACGTCTACGTCATTGGCCATCCCAACGGATCTTTGACCGAGGCCACCAGCACCTGCGATTCGATCGTCGTCCCCGTGACCGGTCCCAAAGTCGACGCCTTCGTGGCCAAGTACCCCTTCTATCCCCCGACCATAGTGCCTGGCGGCATGTATAAGGGTACCGACGCCGACGTCCCGACCTTCGGCCCCAAGGCGACTTTGTTGGTTCACGCCGAACTGCCCGAGGAAATCGCCTACCAAGTGACCAAGGCCGTCTTTGGTAACCTCGAGGAGCTAAAGAACATCCATCCGGCGCTGTCGGCATTGACCACCGAGAACATGCTGGAAGGTAGCACGATTCCTTATCACCCGGGTGCCTTGAGATATTTCAAGGAAGTCGGTCTCACCGTCAAGTAGCCGCGGTCGATCTATTAATTGCCCCTATAAGGCCGGCCCTAAAGGGCCGGCCGGCGGGCACTTAAGGAAGATAGTTTGTGGTATGATATAGTCAGTCCATGGGGCATCGTTGTGCCCCGCCTTTGGGCTTGGCTAAAGCCGCTTCCTCGGGCGGCTGGCTAAAACCTTCGCCCATATTTGGGGCAAGGTATGACAAATCGGTAGTGGTAGTGGCTTTGAAAGTGGTCTTCTTCCCCGTTTGACGCTTTATTCTTCCGTTTAGTCTAAATCACTTTTAATAAGTCGACTTAAATAATAACACATTCAAATAATTCATTTTTTGAGGCTTTGTTCATCCATATGGAGAACCATTGCCTTGTTTATCATTATTGTTTGCGCGCGTTATTATTTAGTCTCTTGTTATCACTATGTACTTTATCGATTGGTCGAAAAACCGTTTGAAAGCATATATACAGAACTCAGTCGTTTTATTGTTTGTAGTTGACGAGTTTTTTTTCTAACGGTAGTTTTTGCGGTTCAATAGAGCCTTTATTTGGTGTTATCATGAATCTAAAAGATAGGGCCGATAAATCGGATGTAATAAAGGAATTTTTGGAGAGGGAAACCGGTCGCCGCAAGCCCACCGGGATCCCTCACGTTATCCTGATTGTCGTGCCCATTATTTGGTCGTTGTTTCAGCTTTGGATCGTCTCGCCCATCCCCTATACGCTTGGGGTTGGGGTGTTAAACGACACGGCGGCCAGATCGTTTCACTTGGCCTTTTCCGTCTTCCTGGCCTTCGTCGGCTTTCCCATGTTCAAGAAAAGTCCCGTTGAAAGGGTGCCTTTACAGGACTGGCTCTTCGCCGTCGTGGCCGCGTTTTGCTCTGTCTACCTATACGTTTTCCAAACCGAACTATCTAGGCGGCCTGGCCTTCCCACGACCATTGACGTGGTCATTGCCTGCGTGGGCGTGATACTGCTTTTGGAAGCCACGCGCCGGGTCATGGGTTTCCCCATGACCTTGGTGGCCATTACCTTTCTTCTGTACGTCTTTGGTGGACCCTACGCCCCCAGGATTTTGGCCCACGGCGGGACTACGCTTTCCCGAGCAGCATCCCAGTTTTGGTTGACCCAAGAGGGGGTTTTCGGCCTCCCGTTGGGAGTTTCCACCAGCTTCGTCTTTCTTTACGTCCTGTTTGGGGCCCTGCTGGAAGGGGCCGGGGCGGCCAATTATTTGACGGCTTTGTCCTTCGCCCTCTTGGGCCGTCTGCGCGGTGGTCCGGCCAAGGCCGCGGTCGTGGCCTCTGGCTTCCACGGGTTCATCTCGGGATCGTCCATCGCCAACGTTTTGACCACTGGGCCGATCACCATAATGCTTATGAAAAAGGTTGGCTTTACGCCGGAGAAGGCCGGGGCGGTTGAGGTGGCCGCCTCTTCCAACGGCCAAATCATGCCCCCGGTCATGGGCGCGGCGGCTTTTCTGATGGCTGAGTACATAAACATGCCGTATTCCCAGCTAATCAAGCACGCCTTCATTCCCGCGATGTTAGCTTACCTGTCGCTCCTTTTTATCGTCCATCTGGAAGCCTGCAAGCTGGGATTGCAAGCCTCTCCCGGTCCCCATAAAACCCTGGCCCATAAAATCCTCAGGTGGGGTTTGGGTTTGACCTCCACGGTGGTGACCGTCTGCGTTATATACTACGTTTTATCTTGGGTCCCGGGGGTTTTTGGCGATTATTCCTGGATTGTTTTCGCCATCTTCGTTTTTCTCTGTTACCTGGCCCTTCTTATCGTCTCGCTCATGGTCCCGGAGCTTCCGGAAACCGAATACGAAAAACTGACCCAGTTCGAGTCGGCCCTACCGGTTATTTTGTCGGGTCTTTTTTACCTCTTGCCCACGGCCACCTTGGTTTGGGGCTTGATGGTCATGGAGATGTCCCCGGGGCTGGCCGCATATTACGCTTGCTTGCTGATGATCTTCATAGTACTCACCCATCGGCCTTTTGTGGCCTGGCGAAAAAAACAACCCATACTGCCAGCCTTTAAACACGGCGTGTCTAGGCTCATGGGTAGTTTTGTCAGCGGCGCCAAAAATATGATCGGTATAGGCTTGGCCACGGCCAGCGCCGGCATAGTCGTCGGGACGGTAAGCCTGACCGGGGTGGGACTGGTTCTGGCCTCTATGGTCGAATATATCTCCGGCGGTTTTTTGCCGGTGGCCTTGGTCCTGACGGCCATGCTTTCCATTATTTTGGGCATGGGGCTACCGACCACGGCCAACTACATCATCGTCTCAACGCTACTCTCCCCGGTCATATTCAATCTTTCGGCGGCTTACGGGCTGGGTGTTCCTTTGTTGGCGGTCCACCTTTTTTGCCTTTATTTCGGCGTTATGGCCGACGCGACGCCCCCGGTGGCCCTGGCCGCTTTCGCCGCCTCGGGTATATCGGGGGGTAACCCCTTCAAGACCGGGGTCCAGGGCTTTATTTACGAGTTGCGGACGGCCGTCTTGCCCTTCGTCTTTCTGTATAATCAGGAAATATTACTTCTTAACATCAAAAACGTTTTTCATTTAATGTGGGTCATAGCCACTTCGCTTTTGGCCTGCATGGCTTTCGCTTCTGCCACCCATAGATTTTTTTTGGTGAAGACCCGTTGGTGGGAGCTAATTTTTCTCCTGGGCAGCATGGTTTTCCTCTTTAGGCCGGACATTCCCCATGACGCCATGTATCCGCCCTACCACGAAAGGCCGCCCGAGCAAATCATGGAATCGGTGGAAGAATTGAAGCCGGACGAATACATGCGCCTCCACCTTTTGACGACCTTTAGAGACGGGCGGGTGGTCGACCAGGTGGTGGTGCTCCCCGTCAGGGGCAACAACGCCCAGCAGCGCCTGTCCCAAGCCGGCGTCTACCTGGGTTGGGAAAACGACGTGCTGATGCTAAGTAACGTCGGTTTTAGCAGTCGCTTGGAAAAGTTGGGCGTAAACATGGACGACCCCACCCAGGTGCTGGGCATAGAAATGCCCAACCGTGACCGCCCGGCCAAGTGGATGTTCAGCTCTCCTGGCCTCCTGCTTCTCTTGGTGGTAGTTCTCAACCAGATTCGCCGGCGTCGGCGCGAGATAAGCTACCAAGGCGTCCCCATCGAGGCTAGCGAGCCAGCGGCCAGTTGATCCGCCGTCTCAATCGGCAAATCAACCGGTGCCCCATGGCCCAACTCAATCGGCAAATCAACCGGTGCCCCATTGGCCCAACTCAATCGGCAAATCAACCGGTGCCCCATTGGCCCAATGGCCTGCCGCCCCGCGGCTAAAAAATATAGCCCAGACGCAACTATTAGCGTCTGGGCTATTTTAATGGGGTCTATGTTTTGGGCGTTTTAGGCCGCTTTCAGGCCCTTAAAGCGCTCGGGGTGGAGGCCGACGATGACTTGGACGGAGTTTCCCTGATGCGGGGCCAAGATGGCAAAGCCGGCTTTTTTGGCCTCGTCAGGCTTAACCAAGGCCTTGTCTTTTAGGGCCACGATGAGCCTGGTTGAGGCACCGGTTTTGAAGCTCTCAATGTTACCGGCCCCGCCCAGAAAGGAACGGATCCTTTCCAGTTCCTCGGCCGTGGCCTCGGGCACCGGGGCAGCGGCCTGGGTGGCCTGGGCCGTGTCTTTGGCCCCGGTAAGGAGCGCTTCCATTTCGGCCGGGAGTTCGGCCTCGGCGCCGGCCACCTTCAGGTACTCGTCGATGTCGGTTTTGATGTTGCCCACCCTGGTGCCAAAGATGGCTTGGATGGCCTGCCCGCGCTCAACCACGCCGGCGGCCCCCAAGTTTTTGAGCGTCTTGGAGTTAACCAGGTTGGGGTTTTTGACCTCGACCCTCAGGCGGGTGATGCAGTTGTCCAGCTTGGATATGTTTCCGCGTCCGCCCAGGGCCCAGACGATCTGTCGCGAATAGCCCGACTTATCAAGATCGACATCGCTTAAGCCCAGTTCCTGCTTCATTGCGTCACGGCCGGGAGTTTTAATGTTCAAAAATGAGATTACGCCCCTAAAGACGCCGTAATAGACAAGACCGTATACCGGACCCATGATAAACACCAACCAGGGCTTGGTGTCCAGGGAATAGTATAAGAGAAAGTCAATGCCTCCCTGGGAGAAGGTGTAGCCCAGGTGGGCACCCATAAGATTCATGATGGCGAAAGCCACGCCCGTCAATACGGCGTGTATTCCGTACAGCAAGGGTGAGACGAACATAAAAGAGAATTCGATGGGCTCGGTGATGCCGGTCAGAAAAGAGGTCAGCGCCGCCGAGAGCATTATGCCCCCGATCCTGGCCCGGTTTTCCGGCAAAGCCGAGCGCCACATGGCTATGGCGGCCATTGGCAGGCCCCACATTTTGGTCAGGAAGCCCCCGCTTAAGATGCCGGCCGTGGGATCCCCGGCGAAGAACCGGTTTATGTCGCCATGGACAATGGCCCCGGTTTCGGGGTCGGGGAAAGAACCGATTTCGAAGAAGAAGGGGACGTTCCAGGCGTGGTGAAGCCCGAAGGGCAAGAGTAGACGTTCCACGAAGCCGTAAAGACTTCCGGCCAGGACCGGGTTGGAGTAGGCGGCCCAGTTAGAGAAGATTAAGATCTTGTCTTTAACTGGGGGCCAGAGGTAACTGAGAGCGACTCCGGTAAAGATGGCGGCCACGCCCGTGATGATGGGGACGAATCGCTTTCCTGAAAAGAAGGCCAAGTAAGTCGGAAGTTCCGTGCGGTAGAAGCGGTTAAACAGCCCAGCCGATATGCCCCCGATTATTATTCCCCCAAATACTCCCGTGTCTATGGTTTTTATCCCCAAGACGTCAGAAAGGAGCCTTAAGTCGGGATTGGGATCGATATTGAAGACGTCCTGGGCCATGACTCCGATGGTGGTGGTCATGATTAAATATCCCACCACGGCCGAAAGGGCCGCCGCCCCATCGTTTTCGGTAAAGCCCAAGGCCACGCCTATGGCGAAGATTAAGGCCAAGTTGGCGAAAATGACGTTCCCGCCGAAGGCCATGAGTTTAAAGATGATGTTCGGGAATAGGCTAGGGTTGGCCGCTTCCTCCACGAGAAAAGACGTCCCGACCCCGAGAAGGATACCGGCCACCGGCAATATGGCCACCGGCAGCATGAGCGATTTTCCGATCTGCTGGAAAAAGCCCATAGCGTTATTGAACGGATTTTTCAAGAGCCCACCTCCCTTTCCTCGACGGTTTCCGCTGGCCGGTTCGTTTCATTTTCCAATTCTTGGTTAATTTTGGTCAAAAGGCCCCTGACCTCAACGGCCGTCCCCATGCCCAAAGCCTCACCGGCGATTTCGCGGCAGCGCTTCATGCTGAACTTGCGGACGGCGGCCTTGACCGCCGGGATGCCTTTAATGCTGACGCTTAGCTCGTCAACGCCCAGGCCAACCAGGGCGGGCACGGCCAAGACGTCGCTGGCGATGCCGCCGCAGACCCCGACCCACTTGCCTTCGGCGTGGGCGGCTTCGGTCGTTCTTTTGATAAGCCTAAGGACGGACGGGTGGAGGGCATCGGCCATCTTGGCCAGTTTGGGGTGGCCCCGGTCTATGGCCAGGGTGTATTGGGTCAGATCGTTGGTGCCTACCGAGAAGAAATCGACCTCCTTAGCGAAAAGATCGGCCATCATGGCCGCCGAGGGCACCTCGACCATGATCCCGAGCTGGACGGGGGCCGTTACTCCCAGGGCTTCTTTCTCCCGAAGGACGATGTCTCGGGCCGCCTGGAATTCTGAGATGGTCGCGACCATGGGGAACATGATCCCCAGGTTGGCGAAAGTGGCCGCCTTAAGGATGGAGCGAACCTGGGCCGAAAAAATGTCGGTCCCCATCATGTTTAGGCGGATCCCCCTGATTCCCAGGAAGGGGTTTATTTCTTCGGGCAAGGGCATGTAAGCCAGGGGCTTGTCCCCGCCGACGTCCAAGGTACGGACGATGAGATCCCGCTCCGGGGTCAGGTACTTGGCAATGCTGACGTAGGCTTCGGTTTGCTCTTCCTCGGTCGGGGCGTCCGCCCGTTCCAAGAAAAGAAACTCGCTCCTGAGGAGCCCCACGCCCTCGCCGCCCAAGGCCGGTATTTCCGCGGCTTCCGGCGAGCCGCTGATGTTGCCGACGACTTTTATCCGCACGCCGTCCGTGGTCGTGGCCGACTGGATAGCCTCGATCATTTGCTTGCGGTGCAATTCCTCGGCCAGCCGCTGCTTGGCCCTGACCTCGTCCACTTCGGCCTCGGTCGGGTGAAGTTTCAGCAGCCCGTTGTCGCCGTCCAATATGGCGGTGGCCCCGTTGGGAATCTCCAAAATACGATCCGGAGCGGCCACCACCGCCGGAATGCCGGCCGCCCGGGCCAGAATGGAAGCGTGGGAGGTGGAACTTCCGCCGGTCAGGCAAAAACCCAGAACCCCGCCCTTCTGAAGGTTGGCCGTGTCCGAGGGGGTGAGATCGGTCGCGATGAGGATGGAGTTTTCGGGGATGGAGGCATCGCGTTTTTCGAAGCCGGCCAGGTGGGAGAGGACCCTTTCGCCGATGTCCCTTATGTCGGTGGCCCTGGCCGCCAAAAGCTCGTTATCGAGCTTGGAGATGGCCTCGGACTGGGCGATATAGCTGTGTCTCCAGGCGTAGGCGGCGCTTTGGCCTTTTTTTATCCCGGCCAGGGCGTTTTCCCTAAGCTCGGGATCTTCCAATAGCTCCCGGTGGGCGGCGAATATGGCCGCCTTGCTGGTGTCGGCCGAAAGGCGAAGCGATTTTTCGATTTGGTTAAGCTCCTCCATGGCCTTGGCGATGGCCTCGTTTAAGCTTTTTTCCTCGTTTTCGACCCCGAAGCCTTCCTTTTCCAGCTCAATGGAGAAGTCCCTAAGCTGGTAGACGGTGCCGGTAACCAGGCCCGGGGAGGCGGCCACCCCGGCCAGAAGGTTGGGGTCGTCGGAGATCGGGGAACTTAAATGTTTTTTGAGGGTGACCGGGGCCACTTTGGTGTCTTTGCGTTGGCCGGGGACGACGTGGAGATTTTCGCCAAGGCCGGCCTCAATCAAGGGGACCAGGGTGGCGATGGCCTCGGCCGAATCGGGCCCATCGGCCGAAACGACGATGCTGTCGTGCTGCTTGATTGAGAGCCCCATCAGACCCACCACGCTCTTGGCGTTGGCTTCCTGGGCGCCTTTAATGATTTTTACGCTGCTGGTAAACCGTTTGGCGTTGCTGCTCAAGACGGCCGAGGGTCTGGCGTGTAGGCCATCGGGGTTAAGTATGACGATAGGGAGGGAAAAGACGATACCGCCGCCGGTGGGCTTTTGGGACTCGCTGGCGGTCGTGGCCACTTCCAGAAGCGGCGTCTGCCCGGCTATGGCCAGGCCCGAGGACAAGGGCTGAACCGTCGCTCCCTCGGAGGTGATGACCACCATGGTCAGTAGGCTGGTGGCGTTTTTGGCCACAAAATCGGCATCAAAGAGGATCAGCTTGTCGCCCCGTTTGACCTCGTCGCCCTCGGACACGGTCGCCTGGAAGCCCTGGCCTTTCAGGGTGACGGTATCGATGCCTATGTGCATCAGAATCTCGGTGCCGCCAGCCGTGGCGATGGTCAGGGCGTGGTTGGAGGGGTGTACTTGGGCCACTTTGCCATCGCAAGGTGAACAAAGGGCTTCTTCAATTGGGTCAATGGCTATTCCGTCCCCGACCATTTTCTGGGCAAAGGTCGGGTCGGGCACTTCCGTAATGGGTACTATCACCCCAGATATTGGGGCGTAAATAATGGTGTTTGAGTCTTCAGTTGCCATCTATAAACCACCTTATGTTATTTAAAAATCTTTACGCTAACGCGACTAAAAACCATGAAGAATAAGGTTGACTTTAGCGAACTAAAGCATAGTAATGTATCATGAAATAAAAATAAACCTTACTAAAGATTTATTTTTATTGGAACAAGTAATATTATAATTGACTTAAATCAAAATTACATCAAATAGCATAAAAAATAATACTTTACGTGACTAAATAGAAAATAACGCAGATCCAACTTCGACCATACCAGTAGCATTTTTCCTTTAAACTGTGTTCTCGTTTTTAGCGTATTTTTCGATAATCTCTATTACTAACCAACTAATATCAATAGCTCCCAGGCTTAAAATTTAACGCTAACAGTCCCTCCCCTGGAAAGCCTGGCCCAGAATACCGAACATTCGTAAGTTTTGTCTGCGGGTAATAATATACAAGCTTTTAGCATAAAAAGTATACCTTAACAGGATAACCAACTCCCATTAGATCAAAATTCTCTTTAAAAAGATCCCTTTAAAGCCAATCGTAAGTATACTTTCCACAAAGTACGGCCTTATTGTGCGGGCCTCGGGGCAGCCAGAAAGCCCGGCGGCCCATTTTTCTATTATAGTACCATGAGTTAGGGCAAATATCGATAGCTTTTTTTTGTCCAATAAATTGCGTAAAATTACCAAAAAACACGTTTTTCTGCACCCGGTTCTATCCGGACCCGCGCCGATCACCCTGACCGACAACCCTGGTCGGCTACCCTGGCCGGCCAACCTATCGCCAACCGACCGACCCTCCAGCCGCCACACAGGGGCCATCCAGGGACACTGTTTAGGCAGGTAGGCCTCTCCAAGGCCCAGAGCGATTCATAGACGACCTATTGCCCGAGTATAATAATATCCTGAATTCTTCTCAGATTTTGAAACTACATTTGAAACCACAACCCAGGGTTACAAACGTATGAAAATAAATAGCCTACATCAAAAAAAGACTTGACACCCACCTCCTCTTGTAGTTAT
>JAIRNQ010000358.1 GCA_031257955.1 Deltaproteobacteria bacterium
CTTCGACGTAGAGGTCCCCGGGCTCGCCGCCCAAATCGCCGACCGCCCCCTCACCCCGGACCCGATAGCGGGCCCCGGTGGAGACCCCGGCCTTTATGGGCACGATAACCTCGCGGTAACGGGTGACCCGTCCCTCGCCGTTACATTCGGGGCAGGGATCGGGCGCGTAACGGCCGGTGCCGTGGCATTGGGAGCAGGTGCTGGCCATGCGTATAAAGCCCATGCCCTGGAAGATCTGGCCGGAGCCGCCGCACTTGGGGCAGGTAGTGAGTTGTTTGGTGACCGAACCGGTGCCTTGGCAAGCCTCGCAATGCTCCAATCTGGGAATGGGTATCTTGCGCTCGCAGCCGTTGTAGGCGTCCACGTAATCGATGGTCACCTCGACGCCCAGATCCCGGCCCCTTTTGGGGCCCCGGTTGCCGCCGCCAAAAATGTCGCCGAAGATGTCGCCAAAGGCGGAAAAGATGTCGCCAAAACCCGAGAAACCCTGGAAACCGGCGTGGTTGAGGCCTTCGTGGCCATATTGGTCGTAGAGCGCCCGTTTTTCCGGATCGCTTAAGACTTCGTAAGCCTCGGCGGCTTCCTTGAAGCGGTCCTCGGCCTCGGCGTCCCCGGGGTTGCGGTCCGGATGGAACTTCAGGGCCAGGTTACGGTAAGCTTTTTTTATCGAAGCCGGATCGCTGTCGCGGCCGATGCCCAAGACGTCATAATAGTCAGGTTTTTTACTCATGTGGGACAATACTTCCAATCAGAAAAAGAAAAAACCCAAAGGCCCCCAAAGCGGGCTTACGGGCTTGGTTAAGGACGTTTTATTGTTTTGTTTTCGGTAAGGAGGTTTCTGGCCGAAGTTTCGTAGGTCGCTAGCCCCAGGGAAGCGGCTTTGTCGGCCAAGGCTTCCAGCTCCCCGGGGTCCGGTTCGGCTTTCAGTCGGGTCAGGGCCAGGCGGTAGAGAAAAAAGTTGCCTTCCCCGATGGCCTTGGCCTTGACGAGGTTTAAGCCCTCGGAGTCCTCGGCCCTGGCCATAAAATCGGCGGCTTCGACCGGCATGTCCGCCTCCAAGAGTTCCCGGCCGGCGGCCAAAAACTCCGCCGGCGTGGCTTTGTCGCTTTCGGACAAGGTCCGGCGGGGCTTCCAATTGAGAACGGATTTGGGCATGAAAAAAAGCCCTCGGCCCAAAAGGGGCCGGCGAAAAGCTGGGGAGACTAAAAACGGCCGAGCCCCAAGGCGCTTGCCGAATCCAATCTCGCTCTAAAGAAAAGGAAAAACGCCCCGACGGCGCGGGCGGGAGACCCGCTTGGGCGTTTGGGGAATATGGGCGCGGCCAAGTCCCACAAACCAACCGGGATGGGACGGGCCAACGGAGTCGCATTTTACCAGATAAGCAAAATAAATCAACATCTTCGCCAAAACGAAGACAAAAGGCCTACCGCCCCCGTCCGGCCCGCGGCCTTTGGGGCGGGATAAAGCCCATGATTTATGGCCTTTGGGGGGCTCTTTTCCATGACTCTCACCACAGTTGGAGAGGCCACGGAAATAAGATAATCACTGGATAGAATTTGTCAAGGCCGTTTGGAACGATAAAAACGTCAGAGGGCCTAAAATACCCCTCCACTACATAATGGTCTCTTGGGATAAATTTTAGGCCCTACCGAATAACGTTATCTATGTATAAGGCTGGTATAAACAATAAAGCGACTAAACCCGGCGCACCGCCTGGGTTATAAAAAATCCCAAAAAAACTCCCCTCTTCTGCCCACCAAGCCAGCCCGACCACCCGGGCTGGCCGGGTGGGCCGGGGTTCTTAAAGGTCCAATATTTTTGGCCGGCCCACGTTCGGGGATCGCGCGTTCGGGGAGCTTGAGTTCCGAGATCGTGGGCCGACCAAGCCCTCGGGCGACAGCCGCCCAAGGTTCTATAGGGAGACGGACTCCTTTTCGAAGGTTTCCAGCTCAGGCGGTTCGACCTCCTTGGAGCTTTGGGCCAACTTCTTGACGTCCTCGGCCAATGTGGCCAGAACCCGTTCGGCTTCCAAGCCTTTGGCCGTTTCGCGGACAATGTCTTCGGCCACGGGCAAAGACGGCGCCTTGCCCGTCTCTGGCGCCTTTGGCGCCCCGGCCCTATCGACCTTCCGCTCCACTAAGCCGCGGAGGGTCCTCCCCTCCGCGGCGGCTTGAAAGACCGAGAACAACACGCCCACCTTAGCCGCCGGCTTGAAGGGTTCATTCGAGGCGGTAGCGGCCACGCCCTTGCCCTTCGCTTTGGCCCAGGCCTTAACCTGGCCTTGGCCTTGGCCTTTGGCCTGCGGCTTGGCTTGGTCTTTAGCCTGGGCCTTGGCCTGGACTTGGGGCTGGGCTTTGGCTTGGGCCGCATGGGCTTGGGGCTGGGCCTTGGCCTGGACTTGGGGCTGGTCTTTGGCTTGGGCCGCATGGGCTTGTGGCTGGGCCTTGGCCTGGACTTGAGGCTGAGCTTGGGCTTGGGCCGCATGGGCTTGGGCCGCATGGGCTTGGGCCGCATGGGCTTGGGCCTTCTGGCCGTTGGAAGCCTGCTTGATTAACTTCCCTTTGCTCCAAGTGTTCCCGTTAGATACCTTGAACTTGCCGTTGACCACCGCTTCCAGCACGCCCAACTTGACGGCGGGCTCGTCCACTTTGGCGACCGGTTTTGGCGAAGGTTTGGCCTGGGCTTCGACTTCGGCCAAGGGCGCTTCGGCTTCCGGCTGGGCCTGGGCTTCGGCCTCGGCCAAGGGCGCTTCGGCTTCCGGCTGGGCCTGGGGCACAACTAGGGTTACGGAGACCGGGGCGAGAGACTCGGCGGCGGTCGGGGCCGGTTCGACGGAGGCGGCCGGTTCGACGGACGCGGAACGGGTGGAAGATTTTTCAACCATGGCCTGGAGGACGCTAAGCTGGTTGTCGGAGAAGAGCATGCCCATTTTGTTATCCAGCTCGGGGTTGGAATTATAGCCGGGCTGTCTGGTGGCATTGGCTTTGCTTCGAGTAGGCAGAGGCTTCGTTCCCAAGAGCTTCTCGCGGAGGTTGTTTTGCGTGACCCTGTAAGAGGCGGCCAAGGCAGTGTTCTTCATGGTCACCTCAAGACGTGAACGCTCCGGATCGATTTTCTTCACGAAGCACTTTATCCGCTGATTGATCCGCAAGGCCTCGGAGGGATGCTTGACGAAGTTATGGGACATTTCGCTTACATGCAGTAAGGCATGGGCGTGGTAACCGACGTTGATGAAGGCGCCGTAGTTGATGAAATTCATCACGACACCGTTCAGCTCCATGCCCACCTTAAGCTCCTCGAAAGGCGTGTATCCGGCCGCCCCTAATTCTTCCGGGTTTTGGACGACCAGGGATTTACGAGGATCGTAATACTGCTTGTTCAGTTCCTCGACGATGAAGTCCATGGTGGGCTTCTTCAAGGAGTCGGTATAGTACTTGCGGTGGTTGATGGATCGTAGGAGCCTGGGCTGGCTCATCAATTCCTCCACGGTTAGCGAAAGGTCCTTGGCCATGCTCTCTACCACCGGGTAGGCTTCCGGGTGGATCAAGGTCCGATCCAAAGGATTGTCGCCGTCCATGATCTTCAGGAAAGCCGCCGAACACTTGTAAATGTGGCTGTCGAAATCGGGCACCTCAAGCAGATCGATGCGGTTCCTGAAGGGGCCATAGAATTCGCGGTGTTCGACGATGTTGGCGGCCAGGGTCTCGTTAAGGCCGGAGATGTAGCGCAGGGCACCCGCCGCGGCCGCGTTCACGTCAACCCCGGATTCGCACGTGGCCGTGGTCATCACGTCCTTGAGGAGGGCCGCGAGGGGCAGGGTATCCAACTCGAACTGATGGGCGATCATGAAGATCGAGGAGAGGTCGCTGTTGGCGTACTCGGCCAGGGGATCCAAGAGGCGGCGGCCGATGGTCACGCAACCCCTGACACACTGGTCCGTGTTGGGAAACTCTTTGTTGGCCCAGTAGGAGGTGGCGTAGGCGAAGAGTCCGCTGGCGTTGATCGTGATTAGGGGAAGGGATACGGGGAAATTTTTGACCGTCCTGATGAACCTGAAGATGTCCTTATGCGACGAGGTGCTGCCGATGGCCACGGCCTGCAGGTCGTATTTTTCAATCAGTTTAACCAGGATCTCGCCCGCCTCTTCGTGGTCATGGGCGCTGGCGTTGGGGGTTATGTTGGCCGCCTCGAGGAGCTTGCCGTTTTTGTCCATGGCCACGACCCTCGTCCCCATCACGTTGTTGGGGTTGATGGCCAGGATGTTTTTGCCCCTGAGCGGCGGCGTCTTAACCAGTTCCGTAAGGTTTTTGGCCAAGATGTTGTTGGTGTCCGCCTGGGCCCGGTTCTTCATGTACGATTCGGTTTGGCGGATGACGTAGGGGACGATGAGATACCGATAGGCGTCTTCGATGGCCGAAGCCACCAATTCGGCCGACTGACCACCGTCCTCTTTGATGAATTCATTTCTTAAGGCGGTGAGGGCGTCTTCATCGTTGATTTTGTATTCAACCGAGACGAGACCCTTGGCTTGATCGGATTTCATGATGTAGTAGCGGCTCGGTAAAACCTTGAAGACAACCTCTGCCAGGTAGAGAGAATCATAATCCCTTCCCACCTCAGAGAACTCTTCAACCAAAGGTGTGGAGTAGACCGTGCCATCCCGGTACAAGCCCCTGATATAGGCTAGCATGTCCTGGTTATGGAATACCTTCTCGGAGATGATATGGCCGGCTCCCAGCAAGGCCTCCTCGAGGGTGTCGGCCTTGGCCCCGTTGGTTATGGCGTCCATGGCCAGTTCCAAGGGATCGGCCGCGGGGTCCTGCTCGAGGATCTTCAAGGCCAGCGGTTCTAAGCCATCTTCCTTGGCTTTAACCGCCAGGCAGCAGCGCAGGGTCCGGTAGGGCAGATAGAGATCTTCCACTTGGTACATGCCATCGGCGGTCATTAACTCGTTTTCGAGCTTCTCGGTTAAAAGGCCCCTTTCGTCAAGGGAGGTCAGCAAGCTGTCCACCCGACGGTTGAGGCGCTCAAACCTGGCGTTGGCGTCGCGGACCTTGAGGATCGTCGGCTCGTCGAGTCCGCTGGTTTCCTCCTGGCGATACCGAGCGATAAAAGGCGGGGTCAAGCCGGCCTTTAGTAAATCGAGCGTGGCCACGAATTGTTCAAAAGAGATCTTCAAAAGGCGGGCATTGGTCTTGATATTCTTTTCCACTACTTGATCAAGCATAGGAATATCCTTTAAAAGTCTATTAGATATAGACTACGAAATATTTATATATAAAAACACTACTATTTGAAGTGACTAATTATGTCAATAGAAAACACCGATGCCAAATTTTAGACAAAATTATCTTAATCTCCATCCAAATCGCTCAAAATCACCGGGCGATTCGGGGAAAGCATGGCTTGGGGTTATAGCTAAGTTGGCTCGGCGGGACCGGGGTGGGGTTGGCCGCGCCCATTCCCAAAACGGCCCAAGGGGAGGCCCGCAGATGGGGTGAGGCGAAGGCTTGGCCCGTTATGGCGCTTTCCTCGGAAGGGGCGAAAGACGGATGGGTTCAGGCCAGAAACGCTTACTGGATAAGGCGTCCCTGGATTCAACCGGCCCGAATTCGCCACGCGCCACCCAGTGGCGGGACGACTTTGTCCCAAAACCTTCCCCAGGACGGTTATACGGAACCGAAAAGAATTCCGAAATAATCGCCTTAGCTTTCATCGGGAACCAAGGCCGGTCCGAAATAATCGCCTAAGCTTTATCCGGTACCAAGTTTGGCCCGAAATAATCGCCTAAGCTTTATCCGGTACCAAGGCAGTTCCGAAATACTCGCTATTGGAGGGGATAAATGGTCCCAAAAATAAATAAAAAAATAAAATACTTGGGTAATATGACCGGGAAGCGGCCAGCGCGGTTTACCGACAAAAGGGCTCTCTGAGGTAAACCTTCCGCCCGATAGGCAAACTAGAATCAGGGCCCAAAAACCGATTCGGTCTTACCCCGAACGGCAAAGGCGGTGATCCTTGAAGGCGAAACGGACGAACAATCGGGGATGGAATAAGGGGATTCCAACCTTCAATCCACGCAGCTTGGTCAGAACATAAAACGTGGGATGTCCGAAGACCGTCATCATCGATGCAAAAAAAAGGACAGTCGGAAATTTATCCCATCTCGAAAAAGGTGGCAAGACTTTTTTTTATTGGCCCTTGAATAGAAGCTAATTCAAAAATTTTACAACTAAGTTTGAGTAAGACAATCCTGATTTGCCCCAATAAATCGATTCAACCCGAAAATGGATAGAGCGTACCTCCGGGGAATTCACCATTTATTAATAGCCAACGAGAATTTTGGATTTAGAATTTTATTCTTTGTGAAGAAAGACCACGCGTTTGCGCTTTTCTAAGGTCCGGAACGACAACTTCGGCCCGAGTGATCCGACGCATTTTATGGACAACCGAAATCGATGGCGATAATCGATCGCGGCTTAGGTCCGCTTGGTCTAGCTTAGGGCCATTGGCCCAAAATAAGCGGTCAGCGCCATGAATCCAGTGGCTATCTCCAGCCACTATTTTTAGCAAAAATTTATAATTTTTTGATCCGTTTCAGATTATTGGCCTTTTCCACTTTATTTGGCCAACCGGCTGGGCAGAGCCAACCGTCAAGTCGGTTGATTGGTCGCGCTTCACCAAAAAAATTTTTTTTGGCCATAAAGGCGATCGAGTTTGGCCATTTTAGTAAAATACCCTGGAAAATCCCAAAATCTGGCCCCCGAGTTGCCGGCCTTTGTCTTGCGCTTTGGCCCATGGTCTAACTCTGACTCCGAAAGAGGCGTCCCGAGATCGGGAAATGGGACGTTCGCCACCCTGGGTCCGTCCAGCGTCCGCGATATCGGGGTACTATGGATTGTCTTGGCTCCCGAGTTAAGCCGTTTTTTTCTCAGCGCCGCGATTCCGTAGGTTCCGTAATCCCAAATCCCCCATTTTTTGCGAACATTGCGGTCACTTTCTCACCCATCGCCGGTCGCTAGGGCGACCGGAATGCTCCCACCTGGCCGAACCGCCTAAGAGTTTATACTCAAAGATGTTTTACTCTTTTCATCATTTCGGCGACTTTCAATTTTTGACTAGTTTTTTTGCTCCGGGATTCTTGGGGGGACGACCGAGGGGTGGGCGTGACTGGGCCAAGATCGGGGATTGGTCGCGACTTTTCGCGGTTTGCCTCCGGGGGCGCTTTGGGGTAGAATTCTGGCAAGGCCTAAAAATCCAGTCAGCCTCTTTTATTTTCAGGGGTACATCGCCATGCCCAGCCAGCCAAATCCGCCGAACCCGTCAAAACTTTCCCCGGAACTGAGCCGCCGAAAAAAGATTTTCGACCGAGGGCTCATCGTCCTGTCGGTCCTCTCGCTGGTGCTATTGATTATAGTCCAACGACAGCTTTTAAATCTGGGACCGGGGCTCACCGGCAACCAGGGAGTGATCACCCTGGTCAGCATAAATATGTCGGTGTTCATCCTGGGGCTCTTGCTGTTTTTGATCCTCAGGGGCCTCTACCGGATCTTTTTTGAGCAGAGAAACTACGGAAACCTCCAGACCAAAATGGTTGTCTCCTTTATCGGCCTCTCGCTCATGCCCACGCTGATGATCTTTTATTTTTCCTATCTTTTGATCGGCCAGGATCAGGAAACCTGGTTCAGTTCCAGCATAAGGGACACGCTGGCCGACGCGCTGGCTCTGTCGGAGTACACCCAAACCCTCGACCGGGAGTTGATGAAAACCAACCTGGAGAGGCTGGCCGCGCAAATGTCCCCCCTTCTGGCCAAAGCCGGGCCGGGCTTCACCGACGCCGAGGCGGCCAGGATATTGGGTGAGCGGCGGGAACTATTGGGCCTTCAGACGGCTGAGTTTTACGACAGGGCCGGCCGGCTGGTAGC
>JAIRNQ010000362.1 GCA_031257955.1 Deltaproteobacteria bacterium
CCGGCCTGGCCCACCACCTTGCGGCCGTCTATGAGAATCTCCAGGGTCCCGTCAATGACATAGTCCACTTCGTCGTAGTTTAAGGTCCACTTGAAGGTGGAAGCGTCCAGCTCCATGACCCCGAAGCCCAGCCTGGGGCTTTCGGAGAGATCGGAGACGTCTTTTAGGAAAACCTTATCCCCGGCTTTCCCGGTGTCGAAGGGTTCGGGCTTGACCTGGGCCGTTCGGACGCTCATGATGCCGCTGGGATCGACGGTTTTCCAGCCGGGACGCGAAGCCGGGGCGGCGCCTTCGGCCAAAAGCTCGGCCAGCGCTTTTCTGACCATGGCTTCCAGGACTTTCGGATCTATATCAACCATTGCCGACCTCCAAAATCGGGTTAGGGTATATATACACGGTTTTTGGCGCAGCGGCCAAAAGTTTTTAAGTTTTTGGGTTAAATTAAGAAAGCGGTGCCAAGGGTGCCGAGGGTTCCGATGGCGCCGACGGTTATTTCAAAAGGTTTTTGTTGACCTCGAGGCTGTCGATTATGCCGACGATTACGGCGTCCACCGGGCTGCCCGGATCGCCTATGGCGTTACGGGCCACGCTACCCTTGGCGATCAGCACGTCTTCGCCCACGCCGGCCCCGATGGTGTCCACGGCCACGATGGTCTCCGGGCTTCCGGCGGCGCTGGTCTTAACCACCAGAAGCTTGCGCCCTTCCAGTTTTGGATCTTTTTTGGTGGCCCAGACGTTACCCACCACTTTGCCTATGATCATTGGCGCCCCCGTTCGTTTGGCGATTGTTCTCGTCCGCTTGGCCGTAAGGCTTTTGGCCGGTTAGCCGTAAGGCCCTAGGCCGTTTGGCCGCTTGGCCGTAAGGGCCTGGGTCGTTTGGCCGTTTGGCCTCACTGGCCGACTATCGCAATCCGGTTGGCCGAAAGCCAGTCGCGGGCCAGGGGAGTCAAGACGTCCCCACGGCTAAGCTCCAAGGGCCCGCCGGTCCCCTCGGGAAAGAGGTTTTTAACCACCGACTCGGTCAGTACCCGCCGGGACTGGCCGCGTCCAGGCCCGGTGGGGCAGGCGGCGGTTGGGCTGAGGCAGCCGGGGCTAGTGTGGCTGGATCCGGAGTAACCGGATCCGGGCTTACTGCCCAGGGCCCGAAGGAGGCCGCTCTCGGGGACGATCTTCAGGCCAAAACTTACCAAGGTGGCTTCGGCCTTCCGGTATAGCGATACCAAGCCCCTGGGGGCCGTTTGGGGTATGGCCCGCCAAGCCACGCCTGCTTCCAGGGCGGCGACCGGCCTCGATTCCAAAAGGGCCGAGAGTATGGCCCGCCCTTCCTCGGTGCAGCCCTCGTCGCCAGAGGCCACCTGGACCAGGGCCTGTAATCCCAGGGAGGTAACCAGCAGGGGGGCCTTGGGGCGGCCCCGCTGGTCGAGCCCGCTTATGGGGACCAGGGAGAAACGCTCGGCTAAGGCGGCCAGGCATTTTTCGGAGAGGGCGGCCGTCGGGCCCACGATCATGAGCGGCGGTTTGGCGGCGCCGAGGGAAATGCCCGCGGTTTGGCCGTTCGCCGGGGGAACGGCCCCGGCCGGGCCGGTGCCAGCTGGGTCAGTACCAGTTGGGAGGCCCCCGGAGGCCTTGATTAGCTTTAGTATTTGGTCGGTGACCTTGATCACCAGCGCGTCGTCGATAATCACGGGGCCACTCCTTGGGAAAGGCCGCCGTCCACCGCCAAGCCCAAAACCTGGGGCCTAGGATAGGGCCTAGGCAGGCTTGTGGCTCGGGCGGAAGGGGGCGAAATATTATTCGCGGTCAGCCGGAAACGGGTTCCGGGACGAAGGGCGCGCAGCCCATGGCGATGCCGGCCGGGGTGACTAGATCCGGCCTGGGGGCCACCGAAACGGGCAAACCCGTCTCCCTGGCGATGATCTCGCCGGCGCCGGGGGTGGCGGCCGAGCCTCCGGCCAGCCAGAGGATGGAAAGATCCAGCCCGGCCAAGCCGTTTTTAAGGATGCTGCCCATTTTGCTTAGGACCGGGGCCAACAGCGGGCCCACCTCGCGGCGGTTTTTGGGATCGAGCTTGTAAGCCTCGGCCCTCTCCAGGGGAATCTTCATGTGACCGGCCAAGACCAGGCTCATGTGGTGGCCGCCGGTGGGCTCGTCGAAAGAAGCTATGGGTCGGCCGTCTTTGAAGGCCGCCGCCCCGGTGGTCCCGCCACCCAGATCGGCCAGGGCCCCGTCTTTTATGCCCAGCAGGTGGTTGGCCGCCTCCGGCTCGCCGAAGACGCGGTCGACCTCCAGGCCGGCCGCCTGGGCCACGTAGCCGTGGGTGGCCATGTCCCGCTGGGAGGTCCCGGGAGGCACGGCCAGGGCGGCCCGGTTAAGGCTCACCCCGAGTCGGCCTTCAAGATCCTTCCGAAGAAACTCGCAGATGGAACGCGCCCCGCCATAGTCGACCACCAAACCGTCTTTGACCACCGAGGCCTCGCGCCTGGCCAAGCCAAGTGGGCTACCGTCGGCGGAAAGGACGACCAGCAAGATCGAGGCCGTGCCCAGATCCAAGCCAACCCTAATCCCTTGGCCCTTGGGGGGCGGTAGGGGTTCCTTAAGCCGAGCCCAGAGTTCCTCGAGGTAGGCGGCAGGGTCCGAAGGCCGCGGCGCGACCGGGACTTCGCCTCCGGTCTCACCGGGGACCGAGCCCCAAGGCATGGCTTAGCTCCCGAGCTTCGGCAGGATGAACTCCACCTCGGGGTGGGGCCTGGGGATGACGTGAACGGAGAGCAGCTCGCCTACCCGCCCGGCCGCCGCCGCGCCGGCGTCGGTAGCGGCCTTAACCGCCCCAACGTCTCCGCGGACCATGACCGTGACCAGCCCGCCTCCCACCTGGACTTTTCCGATTAAAGTTACGTTGGCCGCCTTAACCATGGCGTCGGCCGCCTCGATGGCCCCCACGAGGCCCTTGGTTTCTATTAAGCCCAGGGCCCGAGAATCGTTTGCCATAATGATCCGCCTCTCAGCTCGTTTCAAAAAATTGAATGGTTAAATGTTTGAAGGTGGAAAGCCAGTACGCAAAAATTATGCGCCTAGCCGTTAAGCCCGGGGTCCCAAGCCCCAGGCGTTTAGGCCTGAGAATTGGGGTCCCAGGTTTTTATTGAAGGGACCCGACCGACCGCTGGAGTCCAGGGGTGGCGGCCCCGGGGTTAGGACTTGGCTGGGGCCGGGGCCGCGGCTTCCAGGGTGGGCAAGATAAACTCCACTTCCTGGTGGGGCCTGGGTATAACGTGGACGCTTTTGAGGTCCCCGACCCGGCCCGCGGCGGCCGCCCCGGCGTCGGTGGCGGCTTTGACGGCCCCGACGTCGCCCCTGACCATAACCGTGACTAGCCCGCCTCCCACCAAAACTTTGCCGATTAAGGTGACGTTGGCGGCTTTGACCATGGCGTCGGCGGCCTCTATGGCCCCGACTAGGCCTTTGGTTTCGATCAGGCCCAGGGCTTGCTGATTATTGGTAGCCATTTACGATTTCCTCCTTGGGGAGAGGGCGGCCTTTGGGGCTCGCCTTGAATATGCTATGGGAACGGTTAAACGAAATAAACGAAACCTTTAGGCCGCCGGGGCCCATTGGGGACATTATACCCCAAGCGGCCGGCGGTGTCGGCCTGGGAAGGCCGCCGACCTATCGGCTCAAGGTCAGGCGCTCCATGACCAGCCTGACCAATTCGTTAAAGGCGGGATCCGGGGCGGCCAGGACGGTTTGGCCCGGCTGGGCTTGGCCAGACTGGGCCAGGCTAGGCTGGGCCTGGTTTTGGCCCGGGGGGCCGCCTCCGGGCCGAAGATCGTCCAATTCTCTAAGACCGTAAGCCACCCGCCTGATGTTGATGAGGTTAAGGGGCCCGACGTTGTCCGAGGTCGAGTTATGCCCGATGGCCCCGCAACCCAAGGTTAGCGAGGGGGCCAGGGCCGTGGTCGCCCCTATGGCCGCCAAGGCGGCCGGGGCGTTGACGATGAGGCGCGAGACGGGTTTTTTTAGCCCAAACTCGCGGATTACCGCCTCGTCCCGGGAGTGGATGGTCATCGTGTGGCCGGCCCCTTCCAAGGAAAGTATTTCAATACATTTGAGGCAAGCCTTTTCCCAGTTGTCCTCCACGAAAAAGCCCAAAACCGGCATGAGTTTTTCCCGGGAGTAGGGGTACTTTTCTCCGACCCGGGTTTCCTGGCCCAGGAGAATCTTGGTCCCCGGGGGTATGGTTATGCCGGCGGCTTGGGCGATGCGCTCGGCGGGACGTCCAACCAGTTGGGCGTTCATGGTCCCGCCCGGTCCCATGAGGATCCGTTCAACCCGCTCGGAATCGCCCGGGGGCAAGAAATACCCGCCTTGCCGGCTGATCTCTTCCATGACCTCTTTGCGTATCGAGGTCTCGGTGACCACGGATTGCTCGGAGGCGCAGATGGTACCGTTATCAAAGGTCTTTGAGTCAAAGATCCTTTTGACGGCCAGGGGAATATCGGCGCTCTTTTCGATGTAGGCCGGGCCGTTGCCGGGTCCGACCCCAATGGCCGGGGTACCCGAGCTGTAAGCGGCGTGAACCATGGCATTGCCGCCGGTGGCCAAAATAAGGTTCATACGGGGATGGCGCATCAGGGTATCGGTACCCTGTTTGGTCGGCATAGTCAGCGAGGTGACCAGATCCGCCGGAAGCTTTATGGCTTCAAGGGTTTGGCGGATTAATTGAACCGTCTCCAGTATGCAATTCTTGGCCGCCGGGTGGGGCGAGAAGATTACGGCACAGCCGGCCTTTAAGGCAATCAAGGCTTTGAATATGGTGGTCGAGGTTGGGTTGGTAGAGGGGATCAGGGCGGTGACCAGTCCCACCGGCACGCCCACCTCAAAGATCCGGTTGGCCGCGTCTTCCTTGATGATCCCCACGGTTTTTAAGTCTTTGATGTGGCGGTAAACGTCACGGGAGGCGAAGAGATTTTTAAGGGTCTTGTCCTCCCAGCGGCCGAATCCGGTCTCCTCGTTGGCCAGTCTGGCCAGGCGTTCGGCCTGGGCCTCGCAGGCCCGGCTCACCGCCTCCACCGCCCGGTCGACGACCGCCTGATCCAGCCGGGCATAAGATTCTTGAGCCACGGCGGCGGCCGCCACCAGGTTTCTGGCTTCCTGTATGGAGATCAGATCCCTGTCTTTGACTTCCACTGTCATTGGTTAACCCACTTGTATTCCCGCCGCCCAAGGGGAAGGCGGCGGCCAAAGCTTAGGCTTTCGCTCAGTAGACCGTGGGATTGTCGGCCACGAACTGAACCGCCGCCCCAAAGGCCTCGCAGGCGGCTTTGCAAGCCGACTGACTGCCGGTGAGTAAAGCCCCACCGAAGTTGGTTTCCGACGGCGGGCCGTAGAAAGCGGCCATCCTGACGTCGGCGGCCTTTATGGCCGCGTCTACGGCGTAGACGGCTTCCAGGGGTGGGGCGATCAGGTAAGACAGAGAGTCGCCTTCTTTTACCCCGGCCACCCCAGACAGGTAGCTGCCGGTTCTGGAGATGGTGTGGGCGTAATAAATGATGGTGTTGTCGTCGTTGGCCGAGACAAACCAAGCCTCCTCCTCGATGAAGGATTTCAAGGCGTTCAGGCCGGAACGGACCTCGGCCGGATTGGGCCCGGCCAAGACGCCCAGGATCTCGCCGGCCAGCTTGGTATTGGCGTTGGCGGCGCCGCCGTAAAAGCTCTTGGCGTAGACCACCTTAACGTCG
>JAIRNQ010000006.1 GCA_031257955.1 Deltaproteobacteria bacterium
AAACCGGCGACCAATAAATCGGCCCCTACGGCCTATCCGCTCGCCCCGCCGACCGGCTAGGCCGATCGTGCCCAGAACCCTGCCCCAAGCCGTCCCAACGGCGGCTTGGGGCCCCTTCGCCCCCCACTCGCCAAACTTGGCCCCTTAAGAGGCCAAATCGCTCAATGCCCCCGTACGCTTTTCCCATGGGAACCCCGGTGTTTTCATCCCCGAACAATACCCCGCCCGGCTAGCCCCCATCGACTTTGCCCTCCCGATCCCCTAAATAATCGACCAATAATCGCCCCAATGAAATACATCGGCCCCCAACTTTGCCGTTAAACCCCAAAATGATCGGCCACCAGCTTTGCCCCCCTCCCGATCCCCAAAATAATCGACCAATAATCGCCTCAATGAAATACATGGGCCCTCGACTTGGCCGTTTGGCATAAACCACATAATAATCGGCCACCAGCTTTGTCCCCCTCCCGATCCCCAAAATAATCGACCAATAATCGCCCCAATGAAATACATGGGCCCTCGACTTGGCCGTTCGACATAAACCCCATAATAATCGGCCACAAATGTCATTTCCACACTCCCCTTCAACCATATTGGCATAATAATCGACCAATCATAGCCTAAACGATAACCCTAAACACCCGCTAAGCCCTGTCAACAAACTTCGCTAAATAATCGGCCAAAATTCTAATCGCCAATTTGCCCTAGGCAATATACCACAAATAATCGATCAATCATAGCCTCATCGATAATCCTCATCAACCACTCTGCCCGGTCTCCATCCTTCGCTAAATAATCAGCCCAAATGATATTCGCTTGTCCGCCTCAGCCAGAATCCAAAAATAATCGACAAATAATTACCTCAACGATAATCCCCATCAAGCACACTGCCCGGTCTCCAACCTTCGCTAAATAATAGGCCCTAATGAAATGGACCTTGTTACCCTAGGCAATATACCACAAATAATCGACCAATCATAGACTCAATGATAATCCCCATTATTCATTCTGCTCGGTCGCAACCCACGCTAAATAATCCGCAAAAATCAAACGTGCTTGCACGCCTCAGGCATAATCCTACAATAATCGACCAATCATCATCCCAGCGATAACCACAATCAACCGAACAGCCCGGTCGCCAACCTTCGCAAAATAATCGCCCCAATGATATTGACTCGGCCACCATCAGCCAGAATCCTAAATAATCGACAAATCATCATCCCATCGACAACCACCATCAACCGAACAGCCCGGTCGCCAATTCCCGCTAAATAATCTGCCATATCAAAATTCACCTAATCACCTTTCGCATTATTCCATGAATAATCGACAAATCCCAACACCCGTCCAATTCTGTCGCCGATTGTCGCTAAATAATATGCCTTATCAAAATTCACCTAGTCACATTTCGCAATATCCCTGAATGATAGACAAATCATAATTTCAATGATCATCTCCAGCGGTCGCTCGGTTCGGCTAACGATAATTGAAGAATAATCGCCCCAATTATAAGTCCCCTTGTTCGTTTCGCAGGAATGTCTATATTGTCCCCTCATTAATAATGCCCAGCCACTGTTTAGCCAGATCGCCAATAGTCGCTAAATATTGGCCATAACGAAATGTCCCTGGCTCTCGCTGATAGGATTCTCAGAATAATTGGCCATACCCGTTCCGATGAAATGGTTTGGTTGCCGAACTTTGCGGGTGGTAATGGTTTTGGCCCCGGCCATGGTCATAAATAAATCCGCCCCGTTGGCCCGGCTTTAGGGCCGGGTAACGGGGCGGGGGAGGGGGCCGGGTAAGGGGTGCCGGCTTTGGGTCTGGGAGCGGGCTGGGCTTCGGGGTTGGGCTTCTGGTCCCGGGATGGTGGCCGGGACCGGGGGCTAGAACTGTAGGCCCAGGCCCATGGACAGCCCGTGGTTGTTTTCGGCCTTGCGGAAGCTGCCGCGGTAGTCGAGGGAGATGGTGGCCGAATCGCCGATTTCGTAATCGAGGCCGGACTCGGCCACGAACCGTAAGCGGCCATAGTCGCGGGAGAAGGTGGAGAAGGACGGGAGGCCGGGTATCTCGGCAAAAGAGGTGGCCACGGTGATTTGGGTGTCCATGGTCTCCAGGGCCAGGCCCAGGTTAAGCCTCGGGGTGAGAAGCCGCCCGGAGGATTGCAAGACGATTTCCCGGGAGACGAAGGCCCCCAGCTCGAACTCCAGGCTCCTTAGGCGTTCGGGGGAGTACCGGAAGTTGAGGTTTCCGGCCCCTGTCTCCGTATAGCCTTCCATGAGCGTCGAGGAGTAGGTCATTCCCAGGCGGGGGGTTAAGTTCCAGCCGTCCACCAGAAAGTGGCGGCCGGCGGTAGCCGAGGCCCCGGCCCAGGTGATGGCGTATTCGCCCGAGGCTTCCAGGCCCGGCACCGGGCGGCGGGCGGCTTCCACGGCCGAGCGGCCGGCGAAGGCCTGGAGGGTATAGTATACTTGATCCAGGTCATGCCTGAAGAAAAGCGTCCCCGACAGATCTTCCGAGTTGGCCGAGGCCCCGTTGTCCCAGTCGGCTTCGGTCTGGCCGACCAACAGGGCGCCGCCGGCCCTGTATGGGCCAAAGACGTGTTCGATGGCCAGCTGGGCCGAGCCGCTTTTGAACTCGAAGGCCGGATCGCCTTCCAAGGCCCGGCCGCGGCCCCAGCGGCCGCCAACGCTGGTTTTGACGCCCCAAGCCCCGTCCACGTAACCGGCGGCCGGAGAACCGGCGGCCGGGGCGCCGGAAGCCGGAGTGTAGAAGGAGTAGGGCTCATAGCCCAGGGCGGAATTGACGAAATCCTTGGACTGCGTTTGGATGGTTCTGGTTTGGAGCGTTGAGTGGGCGACGCTCACGGCGGAAAGCCCCGAGATTATGGCCTCGGCCTCGGCCGGGGTACCGGCCAGGGCGGTCTCGAGGACCCGTTGGAGTTCGCCCCCAATCTGGACGCCGCCTTTAAGGCCCTCTTGGACGCTACCCAGTATCTCCCGGCCGTTGGTCGAGCCGCCGCCCAGCCCCACCAGGCCGGAATCGCCCGTCTTGGGGGTAACGGTCAGGACCAAGTCGCGGCCGACCGGGGCGAAGGAGTAGTCATAGAAGGACTTGCTCCCGGACAGCGTGGCCCCGGCGGTGGAAAGAGTCCCCGAGGCCGTGGCCGCCACCGTCTGGTAAGGGGTATTGGAGGCCACCGCCGCCAGATCGATTATCTCGGCGGTAAGGGTACCCGACAGGTTTATGTCCCGGGCCGAGATGGAAGCGGCGGATAGAACGGCGGTTTGGCCGTTGAGGGTGAGCGCGCCCTCGAAGGCCAACGTCCCGGAAGGGGAGAGGGTAAAGTCCCCCGAGGCGATCAGGTAGGTCCCCAAGGTCAGTTGCCCGCCGGAGACCCGGACTTCGCCGGCGAAGACGGCCGGAGCGCTCGTGGCCAGCCTGGCCGAGCCCCCGGTTAAGCTAAAGCCGCCGACGGCGCCCGGAAGGGCCGTGCCCAAAACGCCGTTGATGGATCCCGGCCCCACGAACTCGTAGGCGCCGGAGGAAACCGTCAGCTGGCCGACGTTAATTTGGCCGCCCAGATAGACTTGGCCTTGGGCGGCGCCCGAGAAGGTGGCCAAATCGCCCTGGAGGAAGGTCTCGCCGTTGGACCAGTTGGCCGTGGTTAAATCCCAGTTCCTGTCCACCGATCCCCGCCACTCCAAATCGAGGTTGGACAGGGTCGTTTTGAGCAGGAGCTCGGTTTTGTCGGTCGAGGCGACCAGGTTGGCCTGGACCCGGGAGTGGTTTATGTCGGCCAGATCCCAGCGGGCCAGATCGGCGTCGGCGAAGAGACCGGACAGACGCCTGAATACTGCCCACTCCCCGGCGGCGACGGAGGCCAAAGACACGGTCATTTGGTTGTTTCCGATGAACGAGAAAGAATTGGCCTGGACCAGATCCCCCTCGGCCAGATCCAGGGTGAGGCTGGCGTTGTCGAAAGTGGCCAGGCCGACTATGGACAAAGTCCCACGGGGGTTAAGGGTCCCGCCGAAAGTGGCCGCCCCGTTAATGGCCGCCCCGGAACCGGCCATTAGGTTGGTGCCGGCCGAGCCTCTGTAGGAGCCTCCCCAGAAGCCATTTAGGTTAATGGTCCCTTGCCGGTGCTCCAAAAGTCCGGTGACGCCGGTCTGGGCGCCGGAGACGGTCAACTCGAAGTATCCTTCCTTTACCCAAGCGCCCGACCCGGCCAAATGGCCGGCCAGCTCGTAAGATTGCCAGCTACGATCAAAGGTGAGCGTCCCGTAGTTGGTAATGGCCATGCCGTTGAAATGGCCCCCGTCGCCCAAGCGGACTTGGGCCCCGTTTTCTATGGTCACGCCGTTGACGAAGGTGACCTCGTTTTGGAATTCAACCGTGGCCCCGGATTTGACGAGCAGGGCCCGAGTGGGCGCGAAGCGATCGCCCACCGGGTCGTTGCTGGACCCGATTATCCCACCGCCCTGAAACACGTAATCGCCGCCCGTAATTGTCATGCCGGAAACGGCGACCGAGCCGTCGACGACAACCGTCCCGCTCCACATCGCGTCGAACATAACGGAATCTAGCTGGGCGAAGCTGTAAAGCGGTGAGGCACCGCCCAAATAATCCACAAAATTATAGTCTAGCGGGTTCCAGTGATCGCCATTGTCGCCGACCCACAGTAGGGTCATGTTCTCGTCGGAGGTCAGGACAACGTTAAGGGTGTCGCCGGAAACGGTGACCTTGGCGCCTTGGCGGTCGTTGATCGCATAGTCGCCGCCCACATATACTTGCCAAGAGTTGGCCCCCAAATCGGCCTCGATGTCCGTCTCCGCCCGGGCCAACGCGTAGGTCCCGGCGGCGAATTGGGCCACGTCAATGTTAACGGAAGTTGGGCCCGCGATAGTCAAAGTCCCGCCGACCGAAAGGAAGGGCGAGCCGCCCAAGAGGCTTGGGTTAAAGTCTAGGCTAACGGAGTTCAGGGTGGCGTCGCCGTTTATCCTTAAGGTGGATCCGACGATCGAGCCGTCGATTAGGGCGTTACCGGCGATTATGGCGTTTCCGCCGACCCTCAATAACGCTCCGGTAAGGGTTTGGGCGTAGTCGCCTCCCAGGGTGCCCCCAAGAACCACCTCGCCATACTGGTGATTGAAGTCGCCGGAGAAATTGGCCAGGAGGTTGGGGCCCACGGTGAGTTTTCCGGCACCCTGTTTGATGACTTCCGCCCCGGCCGACCCGTTTACGGCGAAAGCGGGCACCACGTCCGAAGAGTAATTATAGACCAAAGCGCCCCCCAAGGTAACCGTCCCGGGGAGGATGGCGCCCTGGCCGGTCAAAGTCAGCCGGGATCCGGCTTCCACGGCCACCCCCCCGAAAAATTCCACTTGGTTTCGCAAGGTCACGTTGGCCCCGCTCTGGAGCGTCAGCTTTCCGGTCGCGTCGGTCAGGGTGGTCCCGATGGCGTTGCCGGTAATTTTGGACCCGGAGAAGCTAAATTCGCCGCTTTGGACTAACATGTCCGAGACGACGACGTCTGAGACCACGTTGATCGAGCCGGCGCGAGAGGCGTCGAAGACGGCTTTGTCGCCGTTAAGGAAAAGATTCTGGCCGCCGCCGGACCAATTGGCCGAGGTAGGATCCCAATTACCGCCGCCGCTGGCCGTCCAGCGGGTGACGAAATTATTGGCGAATAGGTAAAGGGCCAGATCGGATCCGTTGGTTTCCCAAAGGTGTCCCTGGCGGGAGGTTAAGGGTTGACCGTCCAAAGTCAGGCTTAGCTGGGCCTCGGGATTGGATAAACCGGTAAACCCGGAGGCTCTGACCAGAACGTACCGGTCGGCCGAGAACTCGTTTAGGTCGAAGGTTACCGTCCCGCCAAACTGGGCCTGGCCGGTCACGGCCACGAGCGAACCGGACAAATCTCCCACCTCTACCTTGGCCCCATTGGAGAACAGGGCCGAGGCGCCCAGGTTAAGGCGGCCGGCCAGGGCCAAGGTGCCGGAAAACTCGGACACCCCGGCGATCCCGGACGAATCGGCCGCGGCCAACTTGGCCCCGGCGCCCAGCGAATAGGCCCCGCCGAGCGTGCCGTTAAGGTTAACCGTCCCGGCCTCCTGTAGGAAAGCCTGGGTCAGGGTAGTGGAATAATTCCCGCTCAAGTTAAGCGTGCCGTCCCCGGTTTTTTTGACGCTCCCGCTCCCGCTCAGGACTATGGCGGCTGCCCCTAAGCTCTGGCTTTGCCCCGAATCCGTCTCAAAAACCAAAGTCCCGCCGTTGGCGATCTGGGCCGGGCTACCGAAATGTCCAGCGTTCTTGAGCGTCAAGGTGCCGCCGCTTCCGATGGCGGCCGAGACGAAGCTCAGGGTATTTTCGAAGGTGGCCGAGGCGCCCGAGGAAATGGCCAATTGGCCCAGGCGGGGCAAGGCCCCACTGGCCTGGGCCGTGACGGTTATGGGCATTCCAACGAAAACGTAATCGCCGGCGGACACGACCAGGTCTGAGACGGTGGCCGCGGACGAGAGGGTAATCGTCCCGGTATGTGACCCATCGAAGACCACTTTGTCGCCGTCCAACTGGGTTTGGTTAACGTCGGCCCCGTTCTTCCAGTTGGCGGCGTTCCAGGCCAAGGTGCCGGCAGTATTGTTCCAAATCAATTCCAGGTTAGCGTTTTCGAGGGTAAACAATAGGGTACTCTGGTCCTGGCTAAGGTCGAAAGACGCGCTCTGGCGGGCCAGCGGAACTTGCCCGTTTACGGTGACCAAAAAATCGGCGTTCAAGTTCAATCCGCTGGCGTTGGTGGTTTTTAGGATCGGGGCTTGGGTGACCGAAATGAAGCCGGAAAGATCCAAACTGGCCCCGTTGGCCACGGTAACCACGCCCGTGTCTGTCTCGATAACCTGGCTTAGGGTCGGATCCCAGTGGATGATCGCCCCGTCGAAGGTGGCGTCCCCTTCTATGGACAGTCCGTAATGGGTACTGACATTGCCACGGAAAGTCGCGTCCCCGTTAATCCGCGAGACGGCCCCGAGGCTAAAAGTCGTCCCGGCCGCCTGGGCGTAGTCGCCGCGGTAGTTTCCGGCCAAGACCAGAGTCCCGGCCAGATGGTCCAGCCTCCCGGCGTCCGACTCGAAATAACCGGTTAAGGTTAAGGTCCCGGCGCCCGACTTGGCAAGGTTACCGGCGCCGCTTAAGGCGTTATCGGCATTGGCCAGTTCGAAAGACTCCCCGCCGGCCAAGTTAAACTCCAAGGTCCCGGCGTTGGTTATGTGCGTAGACCCGAGGCTGGCGCTTTCAGTGAGGATAACCCTTGAGTTTTGGCCGATTTCCAAGCCGCCCTGAAAATCGATGACATTTTTGAAGGTGGCCCTGGTGCCTGACCCGGAAACGGCGAGTTTGCCGGTGGGGCTGCCCAAGCCGTTGGCGGAGGCTGTCCCCACTAGGGGATCGCCTTGGAAAGTATAGTCGCCCGCTTCAACGTCCAACCCCGAGACGTTGGCTTGGCCGCTAACCGTAACCGTGGTGGCCGGGCCGGGATCCCTAAAGGTGGCCTTGTCTTGGGCCACGAACGATTCGGTGCCGTCGGAGGTATTTTTCCAACTGGAGTCGCTTTGGTTCCAGACGACGTTACCGGACCCGCCATTCCAAACCAAGGCCAGATTCTGGGCATAGAGGGTCAGAGTTAGGGCGTTGGCCGTGGAAGCCGCCCAGGTTTTGCCCATGCGGCCGGTCAGCGCGCCCGACTGAAGGGTTACCGTTATGTTGGGGTCGCCCTGGTCGAAGGTCAGGCCGCCGGAAGAGGTGAGGATGGTATACACCCCGGTCGTAAAGGTATTGAGGTCAACTACGTTGCCAGTGCCCTGGAAATTGGCCGTCCCGGACACCTCGATAATGTTCCCGGCGCCCAGGGCGTACTCGATGGTCGTCCCGTTGAAGACGGCGTAAGATCCGACGGACAAGCTGCCGCCGAGAAGGCCGTCGCCGAGTTTTACGGTCGCGCCCTCGAAGATCGCCTCCTCGCCAATGGACAAATCGGCCCCCAAATTGACCGTGCCCCTAAAGGTCGCGTCCTTGAGGATCTGGGAGTCGCCATTGACGGTCAAGGTTAAGCCGGCCGTCTGGGCATAGGATCCGCCGTAGGTCCCGGCGAGTGACAGTTGCCCGCTTTGGTGCAGGAGATTGCCCGTGGCCAGGGAAAAATCGCCATCGAGCCATAGATCGCTTAGGCCCGACTTTATCAGGTTACCCGATCCGCTTAGGTCGCCGATGGCGTCGCTTAGGTGGACGAGCGCGGAAGAGCGAAGCTCCAAGGTCCCTGCGTTTTCGATGTCGGTACTGACCAGATTGGAGGCGCCGTCAAAAACCAGCCGAGCGTTTGGGCCGATTTCGATGCCGTTTTCGAAACGGAGGTTGGAGAGGACGGTAGCCTTGGCCGAGCCGATCAACTCGAGTTTGCCGGTTTGCCGGTTGTCATACTGGGAATCGACTAGTCCAATGATTTCCCCGCCGTCGAAAACGTACTGGGCGTCCCTAATTTCCATCCCCCCGACTTGATACGATCCGCTTAGGTACACGGTTTTGGTGGTCGCCGAGTCGTCGAAAATAACGTAATCGTGGGGCAAGAAATTTACCGTGGTCTGGGATTGGCTTTTCCAGTTGCCGTTGGCCGCCCAGCCGCCACCCAGGGCGCCGGTCCAGGTCAGGTTGCGGGCGGGATCGACCAGCTCCAGCCAGATTTCGTTACCGGTTTCGTTAAGGCTGAGGGCGTACTGCGATCGGTCGAGGGCGAGCCCGGCGGAATACACTCCGGTAAAATACTCGTTTATGTCGGTCCCTTCGTCCAGTTTGTTCGCCAGGACGCCAAACAGGTAGAGCCCGGGCAGAAACTGCCGCAATTCGATTCTGTTTTTGTGGAGAGTGGACAGGGACAAAGATCCGGCGCTTATCAAATCCCTTTGGAGGGCGCCGGTCAGGTCGGCGTAAAGGGTGGCCCCGTTTAAGGCCAGGGCCCCGGAGACGGTGAGGGCCCCGTATTGGTCGGCCCCGGGGGAAACCCCGCCGCCGTTGACGGTGAGGTTTTTGACGGTTCCGGTGCCGGAAATACTCCCGCCACCGCCTATCTTTACCGACTCCAGATAACCGCCGGCGCCCAGAAGCAAACTTCCGGCGGTAACCACGGTATCGCCGGTGTAGGCTTGGGAGGAATTTATGGTAAGGGTTCCGGCGCCCGTCTTTTCCACAATCCCGGATCCGTCAATCGCGCTGGTTAAAGTTCTGTCGCCGGTAACGTCAAAGACGATTTTCCCAAGATTGACCAGCCGGTTGCCGTTGCCCGTGATCTTAAGATCGCTCCCGTCGCCGACGACCAGTGTCCCATGTTCCTGGACCGCCAAAGAATTAACCCAAACGTCATCGTTTACCGTGGTTTTCCCGCCGGCGAAGATTAAGTTAAACAGGCCCCGCCCAAGAAAGGTGTCGGCCTGGGTTCCCTGATAAATTATGTTGGTTTCCCAATCGGGCGGGGTCCAGGCGGCGTCATAACCAAGAATCTTCCCGTCCAGAACCAAATCGAAGTCAGGGTCATAATTGTCCGTGGACTTCCCCGAGGCGTCACTGGCATAGCCGAAAATTAACTCGGTCGCCAGTTCCGTCACGGGAATGGCATAAAACATGTCGTAGTCGGTGATAATGTCGCCGAGTATGGGGTTGGTGGTAGGGGAGCCGAAGGGGCGCATGAAAAAAATGCCTTCCACGAAGGCCCCGGGGCCTATATAGACGGCCGCCCCCATGGGTCCCGAGCCGCCCACGATCGAGCCGGTAATGTCGACCTTCAAGGCCGCCGCCCCGTTTAAAAGGCTTTTGTCCCGAAAGAAATATTCATGTTCGTGATATTGATTCACCGGTAAGCCATTTTCGTAAAACGAGTAGGCCGGGCCCGTACCTCCCCACCAGCCGTAATTGGGCACGTCGCGGCTTCCGGTAAGCCCGAAATCGATTCTCAAGCCCACGCCGTTTTCCCCGGTGGCGCTCAAGATTCCTCGATGGTTAATGGAGTGGTTTGAACCAAAAGCTACCAAGGCGGCCGTCCCCCCGGGCCCGTTGGCCTGGACGGTGACGCCCGGGGCTATGGTAAGATTATTGCCAACCCCGTCGATCCTCACCCCGGCCGCCGCCCTCCCGTCGGCCATGATTGTGCCCAATTGGGTGACGTCGTTATGGCTCCCGAAAATATGTAAGCCCACGCCGTAGGCCGTTTCGTTGGACGCGTTGGGCAAATATGCCGTCCCAGCGCCATTGCGGGCGAAAAAGGTGGCCTCGTTTAGGACGGTGTTGGGCTCTAAGAGGGTACCGCCGGTGTAAATGGAACGGCCGTAATAGTTTCGCAAATCGATGTCGTAGCCCATATCGATAAACGCGGCCATCTCCACCTCGGTTAAGGCGGCATAGTTACGCATGAAATTATAGCTAAGCAGGGAACCGTAGATCCCTAACCGCCACAAGGTATACGCGTCGGGAGAGTCGGTCGAGGCCATGTTAGGGTCCATGGTCCAGGAGTAGTCATAGGGCACCAGATTTTGCGCGTTGTGAGTGCCGTCGTTGTAAACAAAATTGGCCTCGGGTCCGTTAAAATAAAATTTGTCCGCGACCAATACCCAGAAATCGCTTAAGTCACGGGGATCCGAGGTATAGTTGTAGTGGAGGCCCAACACGGTCGCCAACTCACGGATGACTACCGACTCAAAAGTCGCCCCATGCGCTAAATTAGTTTGAAATTCAAATAAATCTCTAAATGTAAATAATTGTAGTTCACCATGTGTATCATGTAAACTAGCGTCAAGCCCATCTTGAATAATTTTTTTGGATATTATATACTCAGGTAAAAATATATTGGGATAAAAAACTGTTTTTCCTCCACCAAAACTACTACCAAAAGAAGGATCTACATAACTATTTAAATCTATTTTTATAAATTGATCAATATTTCCCATCAAGAGATCGACCCAGTATTGGGCCCCCCTGGCAACGGAGGCCAATTCCGCGGAGTTAAAGTCTGTTCGCGTAACCATTCCGTCAGGATCCCCGGCCTCGGAAACGTTAAACCTTATCCCGCCGGTGCCGCTTTCGTTAAGGACGTCAAGGTTATAGTAAGCCCCAAGCCGTTCGGGACCGAAGGTGACAGCCAAGGAAATAATGGCTAAAAGGAGCCACTTTAATATTACTTCGTTCCTATTTTTTGACATTTTTCGCCTCACTGACGGTCCAATTATTTTCCGGTCCGGCGCTCTCCGCCCCTTCGCCCCCAAAGCCCGGCGGCCTCCGCTCCACCGGACCCGCGGCCTCAGAGCCGCCGGGCAAGCGGCACTTTCTGTTCCCGCGTCCAATGGCCCAGGCGTCACCCAAAGGCCTCCGCGGCCGAAGGGCAAAAAACACGCCGACGGCGCCCGGGAATCCCGGCGCCGGCATCCTTCCGGATCCGATTTAAGCAAGCTCTATCGGCGTCGGACGGCGGGCGCCGGGTTGGCCAAAGACCTTTTCTGGACTATGGCCAATGTTAAAACGGCCTTGCGTCCCATCGGTTGGTGAGAGCGGCGTTTCTGGCCGCGATATCCAATTTAGTGTCTATAGCGGTAATCGCGAATAACAAGGAGCGACTTGGCTTCTTGCCTGAATTATAATACGACATCAAAAAAAATAATACAAGTCCATTTTTCACTAGATTATATATGGCTTATCCCAGTCTTATCATAGGAAGTCTTTATTTTAAAACAGCCTGACTTGGGTAAATTTTTAATTAGCCAATAAATACATGGCTTTAACCTTATCTTTACTATTTAACTCAGAGTCACATTTTAACTAAGCCATTATTTAGGCTGGTTTATCCAGACTAAACGATATTATTTCTTTGCTCATAACTAGTTTTACCTCGCTAAAATTCATTTTGGTCATCATAATACTATGTTTTAATTGATCTTATTTATCTTAACTCTAATCTTTATCTATAATATACCTATATTTACTGTCTTATAACTACTTGATCGTAGAGCTAAGCTTTTTCTGGACGGGTTGAGGCGGGGCGAAAATCGATTTCTGTTTCAAGATGAAATCTTAACGATTACCGTTCGGCTTTAAAATTCGCCTAGGCCGCTAGGGGGAATTGCCCCGCCGCTCCGCCCCCAAACCGCATATATAGCCGCCAAACTCTCCCGCCCAATCCCTTGGCCGGTCCAGGCCAAAGCCAGGCGCCTACCCATTTCGCCCGTAACTCTCCCGCTCAACCCCTTGGCCGGTCCTGGCAAAAACAGGCGCCTACCCATTTCGCCCGTAATCCGACCGGCCGACCCGACAATACAAATACCGGTCCATTCTCGCCGGTCCATTCTCGCCGGCCGGGATGGTCGCTTATCGGCACCTCACCGACCATATGCCGCCATTACTGGCCGGCCTTCGGGCCCTCGGTAAGAGTGCCGGGAGCGGCCTGGTTAAGTTCAGTACCGTGACTGAGGATCGGCTGGGGATATGGAAGTTTTAGAGGATAGGGGAAAAGGCTGGTTGGCGTTTATCCGTTTTAGACAATTCTAGGTAGAGGCTTATTACTGTCAATAATAATTTTTTTCTTTTTTTATATTTTCATTGTCTAAATAATTAATTATTTGTACTTTAAGAAATAAGTAAACTAATAATAACTAATAATAATTAAATTATATTGATAAAAGTTATAGATAGCGCTTTTTTAAATAGTCTTATTGGTTGTAATTATATCCCAGTAAGACATTGTGATTCTTCGTCTTGAGTCAAATCTCACATAGGGTTTATATTCCAAGCTGGATATGGTAAAATTCCACAATGTCTGCTTCGCGAAAGCAAAGGATTGGCAGCTTCGCGGGGCTTCTCGAAAATGGATTGAAAATTAGTAAAGCGAACGTATTGGGCCGCTCCCGGGCTTGGTCTTTGGGAACCGGGAGTGTTAGTTTTCCATGGATACTCATTTAGGGTACGCCTAGGATGGCATTTTATTATTTATCCGCACGGGCTAACTAACGGTAGCCTTTTTTCGGGCCCTTTGGGTCTGCGAGCTATGTTATGGCTAACTTACGACCTATCATTAAAACAATCGAAAGCAAATGCGTCAATTGCCAGCGCTGCATCGCCGCCTGCCCGGTAAAATTCGCCAATGACGCGACCAGCGGCAACGTCGTTAAGGTGGTCGACAATCTGTGCATCGGCTGCGGGCATTGTATCTACGCTTGCCAGCATGGGGCCAGGGTGGGGATCGACGATTTTGACACCTTTTTGCAGGATTTGAGGAATAAAACTCCGATAATCGCCATAGTGGCCCCCGCCGTCGCTTCTACCTTCCCCGATCAGTACTTTAATTTCAATGGTTGGCTCAAATCTTTGGGCGTCAAGGCCATCTTTGACGTTAGCTTTGGGGCCGAGCTTACCGTCAAGAGCTACTGGGAGTACATCAAGGCAAAAAAGCCTTCTTGCGTCCTGGCCCAGCCCTGCCCGGCCCTGGTTAACTACTGCGAGATTTACCACCCGGAACTCTTACGCTACCTGGCGCCGGCCGACAGCCCCATGCTACATAGCATGAAAATGATTAGGGCCTATTTCCCGGAGTATGATAAGTATAAAATCGCCGTTATGTCGCCCTGTTACGCCAAGCGCCGGGAATTCGACGAAACCGGTTACGGCGACTACAACGTGACCTTCAATAGTCTCCTAAACTACATTACCGAAAACGGGATCGATCTGGCCGTCTATCCGGAAGATCCTTACCTGGGCCCCTTGCCGGAGAGGGCCGTCAACTTCTCCATGCCTGGCGGTTTAATGGCCACCTTGGAGCGATACCACCCTGGGGTTTATAGCTTTACCCGCAAGATTGAAGGACCGGAGATTGTCTACCCTTACCTGGATACCCTATCCCGCTCCATCAGGGCCGGCGTGGCCCCGCTTTTGATCGACGCCCTAAACTGCGACGCCGGCTGCAACGGCGGTACCGGGGTCCCTAACATACACGAAAGGACTTTTGACGAGCTGGAACACAATGTCAGACAACGCTCCAAGGCCATGCAAAAGTTCCACGCCAAGCAGCTAAAGCAGGAAAAGCCCAAGGGACTCAAGAAGTTATTGGGGGTTATCAACCCCAAGGCCAAAAAGGCCGCGACGGTTAACGACTTGGTGGCCGAGTATTGGGAACCCGGTCTTTACGACCGGGGTTACGTGGACCACAGCGCCAACTTCAAAACCTCAATCATGACCCCGGCCCAACGCGAGGCCATCGCCAAACGTCTGGGCAAGGAAGACACCGACGATTTCTTCAACTGCTCCGGTTGCGGTTACCACGCCTGCGAAAAGATGATCATGGCCATACACATGGGTATCAACAACCCGGGCAATTGCCAGCATTATACCCTTAAGCGCATGACTAAGGGCCATGACCACATAATTAATATCCTAGATCTCACCGAAAACGTCCACACGTCGATCGTCACCGCCGAAGAGTCGATCAAGAACATGGCCCTTTCCATGGAGGAGATCAACGGCCTCTCCACCAAAATCGGTTCCGTCCTTAAGTCCATTGAGGATATATCCTTCCAGACCAACATCCTGGCCCTAAACGCCGCCGTGGAAGCCGCCCGGGCCGGGGACGCCGGCGCCGGCTTCGCCGTCGTGGCCGACGAGGTCCGTAACCTGGCTTCCAAAAGCGCCAGCGCCGTAATCGACACCCGAAAGATGATTGAGAGTACCATAGCCAACGTAGAGGACGGCTTCAAAAGCTCCCAGACGGTCAGGGGCCACTTCGACCAAATTCTTAGCAACTCAACCGATATCCTGGACATCTCCGCCACCATCAAAGAAGAGCTGGAGTAAACCCCTTTTGCCTAACCCCCCAAAGGGCCCCAGACTAAGGGCCCTTTGGTTATGGGCCCGGAGTCGGGCCGACGCCCCCAAACCAATATCCCCAGGCTAACCCTCCAGCCTTAACCTTAATCCTTGCCCTCCAATCGCTACCCACCACGCTCGAA
>JAIRNQ010000016.1 GCA_031257955.1 Deltaproteobacteria bacterium
CTTAACGACCTCCGGGGGGATATCGCCCCCAGGGGTCTGGGGAAACATAGACGCTCCTACTTAAAGGGCTCCGGCCGGCGCCTTTTTGGGCTCGAATCCCCCGCCCGGGTCGCGGTACCCTTTAGGGCTTAACCGGGGCTTTACGGGGCGAGTGGCCATCGGCGGCGGAAGCTTAACCGTCGCCTGGCCGGCCCCTTGGGGGAGAGCCAAAAGATCGTCGCGGCCGCCGGGGCTGAACCGGGGGCCCAGGTGTTTTGTCGGGGCGGAGTTGGCCCGCCGCGCGTGGCGGCCGCCCAATCTCGCGGGCGGCTGGTCGACTGGCTTTTGGCCGCCCAGTTTGGGCATAGCCGTTGGCCGTTATTAGTCTGGCTTTTAGCGTTTTGCCTATAACCGTTTGCTATATGGCGTTTAGCGTTTGGCCGTTGGTAGTCGGGCTTTTGGGGATTAGCCTTTTGCCGTCTAGCTTTTAGCCGTTGGGTATAAGTAGCCTAGCTTTTCCCGTTTGGCCGTTAGCCGATTGTGGTCTGGCTTTTGGCCGTTGGCCGTTTGAGGTCTGGCTTTTGGCCGTTGGCCGATTGAGTTCTAGCTTTTGCCGTTTGCCCGTTGGCCGTTTGAGGTCTGGCTTTTGCCGTTTGGCCGACTGAGTTCTGGCTTTTGGCTTTCGGCCGTTAGCCGTTTGAGGTCTGGCTTTTGCCGTTTGGCCGTTTGGGTTGGCCCTTCGGCGCGGAAAGGGCCTGGGGTTTTAGCCCACGACCTTTTGGCGGCGCCTGGGTTCCGCCCCGTTGAAGCCGCTCTTGACCTGGCCTTTTTTGAGCATTTCCAGGGCCTGGTTAAGCTGCTTGTCGTATTCGAGCCGTTCGGCCAGAGTCATGTCCCTGATGGGCTTATCGGGCAAGGACGGGGCTTCGAGTTCCTCGGAATCGTCGCTCTCCTCAACGCTAACCGAATCGGTCCGGGAGCGGGACCGGGAGCCTCTTTCGTTGGCCCCCAAAAGATGCCGCTCAAGATCGACTTCCCGGGTCGGCTTGTAGTTGGGCGGAAGAAGGCTGGGGACTACCACGTCCGGGGTAATGCCCTCCGACTGGATGGGGCGGCCCGAAGGCGTATAGAACCTGGCCGTGGTTAGCCGAAGGCCGGAGCCGTCCGGTAGACGAACCACGCTCTGGACCGAGCCTTTGCCGAAGGTCTTGGCCCCCAAAATGGTGGCCCGTCCGTAATCCTGAAGGGCCCCGGCCACGATCTCGCTGGCGCTGGCCGAGCCTTCGTTTACCAATACCACCACCGGGCAGTTGTAAGGCAGAACGGCGGTTTGCTCGGAATTGTAATCCATGTTCTGATCGTCGAATCGACCCCTGGTCTCCACCACCAACACTTGGCCGATGAAGAGCCCGCTAACCCGGATGGATTGCTCCAGGAGGCCGCCGGGATCGTTTCGCAAATCCAAAACCAAGCCCTGCAAGGGCGAAGAGGCACCTAGGGAGACGATGGCCTTCTCCACCTCGGCGGCCGTGTCGGCCTGGAAGTTGGAAATATGAATGTAGCCTATGCCCGGGGTGAGTTCCTCGGAACGCACGCTCCTAAGCGGGATATGGTCCCGGGTCAAAGTAAAGGTCAGGATACGCTTGGTGGCTGGGCGGTTTACGGTAATGGTTACTTTGGTGCCCAAAGGCCCGCGAATGAGTTTAACCACTTCCATGACCGACATGTCGGTAGTGCTTTTGTCGTCTATGCTGATCAGTTGGTCGCCGCTCATGATGCCGGCCCGGGAGGCCGGGGTGTCGTCGATGGGGGCGACCACGGTTACCACCGAGTCCTTAACCGAAAGCTCCATCCCCACGCCGGTGAAACTGCCGCCGGTTTCCTGCTGGAACTCGTTCATCTCCTCGGGGGTCAGATAGGACGAATGGGGATCCAGGGTATTGAGCATGCCCCTGACGGCCCCGTTGACCATCTCGGTGGAGTCTGGCTCCTCGACGAATTTGACGTTAATCTCGTAGAAGATTCTGGCCAGGGTCTTGAAACCCTCGTACATCTTGAAGTCCGAGGAGGCGGCCAGGGCCTGGGGGACGGCGGCCAAAAAAAACGCGGCCGCCGTGAGGATCGCCAGCAGGCGAATGCGATAGCCAATGGCGCGAGAGGCCGGTTCCATGGCATTGTTGCGCATAGGATACTCCGAAAGATTGATCGCTAAATTTCTTTTCTTGGGGCCCGCTCCGGGCTTTAATTGTTTTCCGTTTGGCAAACGGAGCAAATGCCCCAAATCTCGAATTTGTGCCCTTGGCTCTTGAAGCCTTCCTGGCGGCAGATTCTTTTTTCCAGGCCGGTCAGCTCAGGGGCGCTGAATTCGAAAATGCTATGACACTTAAGGCATCTTAAGTGGCTGTGGTGTTCCCGACCGTAGACCCTTTCGTAATGCATGTGCCCGTTTTCCAGATAGACCTCGGCCAGGAGCCCCGACTCGATCAAAAGTGGGATGGCCCGGTAGATGGAGGCCTTGGATATGGGCGTTTTATTGCGAAGGCTCAGGAAGAGCTCGTCCACGTCGAAATGGTCCCGGTTTCTGAGGATTGATTTGGCGATGGCTTCCCGTTCCTTGGTCACCCTATAGCCGCGCTCGCGGAGAAAACCCCGAAAGGCTTCCATTTCTTCCACTAGCTCCCCGCTGGGAGCGGGCGATATTTTTGGGTGACTGACTGCCATCCTGCGTTACCCCCAAAAGATTGCGCCATAAGCGCGGCGCCAAAGATGTCTTTACCGTTCGTGGTTTTGTCGCCGGGCCCAAAGCCTGGGACCAAAGCCTGGGACCAAAGCCCAGATCCTGGCGCCCGGGTTTCACGCCCCCGGGGGCGACCGAAAGACATAATACCACAAAGGACACTTCAACGCTTCACCCCTTACCCAAAAAGGTGGGGACAAAGGCCGAAACGTTTTTTTAATCGTTTAAGATTTGCCGCCTTCGGGCCAGGGCCCCGGGGGAGCGGTGCCAAGTGGCTTTCGTGAGACGGGCGGAGCAAAGTCGGTCATGGGGCCAGCGCCGGCCGCGGCGCCGGGAAGGTTTCCTGGGAAGGGCGACATACCGGACGCGGAATATCGAATCGAAAAATTGTAGCGAAATTTCGTTCCGGCGCGCTGTAATCCACAACAAACGAGATAGTAGCATGAAACAAGTTTAAAATCAATAGTCAATTTAGGGGTTTTAGCTAGTTTTTTGCCAAATTTCAAACTCCAAAAAGGCCCAAAGGCGTCCGGAGGCCCAGAACCGACTTAACGGCGCACAAACGACCGCCGTTTGGGCACCAAGGCCCCAAGTATCGCCGGTATTGCCCTCAGTCCCCTGCCCCGCCGGTTTTCTTGGCCCCGGCCGGTTTTCTTGGCCCCGGCCGGTGTTTTGGTCGCCCGGCTGGGCATTTTTTAATTTCCCGGTACTGGCCTCAGTCCCCTGCCTCGCCGCTTTTCTTGGCCCCGGTCGGTTTTTTGGTCGCCCGGCTGGGTTTTTTCAATCTCTTGGGATCGACCCGGGGGGCATCGGCCCAGAAACTCTCCAAATCGTACTTGGCCCGGCTTTCCGGCAGAAATAGGTGGGCTATGACCTCACCCAGGTCGATCAGTATCCAGCTGGCATCGGGCTGGTTTAGCCCCTCCAGTCCCAAAGGCTTCACCCCGGCTTCCTTAACCCGCTGGGAGATCTTCTCGGCGATGGCCTTAATCTGCCTGGGCGTCTCGGCGTGGGCCACGTAAAAGTAGTCGGTAATCGAGCTAAGCCCGGTCAGGTCCAGAAGGACCGGAGAGATCACCTTGTGCTCGTCCGCCGCCGCCCAGACCCTCCCGGCCAAAGACAGGCCAGAGGCTGGACTCTCTTCGAGCTTGGAAGGCTTTCTTCGGGGCTTGGCGACCGCCGCCGGCTTCGCTGGCCCAGCCCCCGGAACTGTCCCGGGGCCCGGAACTGGCTCGGCCTCAGAAACCTCCCCGACCAACGGGTCCGTCAAGTCGATGGCCCTCTTAACTACCTCAACGTCCTCGGCCATGGATTCCCTGAGTATGTCCAGGGCGACCGTGGCCTTTAGTTTCAAGTTGGCCATAATCCGGTAGATGTCCCGACTGTCGGTTAAGTGGTCGAAGGGATTGGCCTCGTCGGGTTCCGGTTCGCCCTTATCCGTTCCGGTTTTGCCCGGCCCAGCCTTGGCCGGCTTGGCTTTGGTCGCCGGCGGCGGCTCATCTTCCCCAACGGCCACCGCTTCCTCCCCCAATGGCCCGGTTAAACCGATCTCAGCCTCGATCGCCCCAACGTCCTCGGCCAGGGATTCCCTAAGGATGTCCAGGGCGTCGGCGGCCTTGAGCTCTAAGCCGGCCAGGGTCCGGTAGATGTCTCGACTGTCCGTTAAGTGGCTAAAAGGGTTGGTTTCGGCGGGATCCGGCCCGGCTATGGCCAGTCGGGCTTTGGCCGGCCTGGCTTTGGCCGGCCCGGCTTTTGGGGTCACCTTGACTCTAGCGGCCGTCGGCTTGGCTTTGGAAGGCACACCCGGCTTGACCTTGGGAGTGGCCATCGGTTTAGCTTTAGGCGCCGGCTTGGCGTTGGACGCGGCCATTGGCCTGGCCTTAGGCGCCGGCTTGGCTTTGGATGTGGCCGTAGGCTTGGCCTTGGGCACCGGCTTTACTTTGGAAGGCGCTACCGGTTTAGCCTTGGGTGCCGACTTTACTTTGGAAGGCGCTACCGGTTTAGCCTTGGGTGCCGGCTTGGCTTTGGAAGCCGTTGCCGGTTTAGCTTTGGGGGCCGGTTTGGCTACCGTCGCCTCCGTGGCGGCGGGCTGGGCTTTTGGCTTGGGTGCGGGCGGATTCTCGGCAGTCATCGTCACCTCAGTTCGCCTAAAAGGCATTTAATTCGGGCCCGAAACGTATCCGTTCCGGGGCCCACCGTTTTGGCCTGGACGCCAGGTAGCGGCGTCCGGGTCCGGCGATTTTTCAAACGGCCTGGGAAAGGGGCCGTAGCCGGTTAGGTTTTGGAACCGCTGGCCGGCTGGGATTTAGCCTTAGCGGTCGGCTGGGATTTACCTTTGACAACCGGCTGGGATTTAGCCGTGGCGGTCGGCTGGGATTTATCTTTGACAACCGGCTTGGATTTCGCCGTGGCGGTTGGCGCCGCTTTGGGGGCCTGGAACTCAAGCCCAAGCTCATACAGACTAACCGTCTCCGACAAGTTCATTAAGGGGTTATTGTCATAGCTCTCGCTCTTGTCCCCTGGGTCGGCGTCCCTTATCGTGTAGCCCGTTGTGCGCACAATTTGTAAGTTCAGTTCCTGACCCGACTTGAGAAAATTTTCGAGTTCCCGATTCCATTCTTCCTGGTCTGTGATTTCGTGTTTCTGTGCCCACTGAGAATCGCCCGCGAAGGCTGAGCCGCCGTCCTCGAAAAAGGAATCGGAAAATTTCTCGGTATCGGACTCGCCGACCGGCTTAGACTTGGGGCCAACTTTGGCCTTGGGCTTGGAGGCCGGCTTGGCCTTGGAAGCCGCCGAGGCCTTGGGCTTGGGGGCCGGCTTGGCCTTGGAAGCCGCCGGGGCCTTGGGCTTGGGGGCCGGCTTAGCTTTGGGGGTCGCGGCCTTGGCCGGGGTGGATTTGGTTGCCGAAGCCGATTTGGGCGAAAGCTCTCCCTTGCGCGCATTTGGGGCGGTGGGGGAAGATTTGGGCTTGGGGACTGGGGGTTTCTCGTCAGCCATCCGGGAACCTCGTTGGTTTATGGGCGCGGGTGGTGGGGCGCGAAGGTTTTGGTGCCGCTGTCGGGTTTCTCTCTGGCCCGGGTTGTGCCGGGGGCCAATGTTAGAGCGGACAAGTTAGACCGGTACTGTTAGATCGGCATTGTTAAATCGGCATTGTTAAATCGGTACTGTTAGATTGACCATGTTATATCGACAATGTTAGAGCGGCATAGTTAGAACGGCCATATAAGATTCGGCATTGTTTGGCCACAACTGTTAGTTCGACAATGGTTGACCGTTAGCCCTTGGCCGTAAGGCGGCTGGGGGTCAACGGTGGTACAAGGCGTTTTCGGCTATGTATAGCCTGACCTTCTCCGGCACCAGGTAGCGGACCGAGGTGCCCTGGTCCAGGCGGTTACGCAGATCGGTTGAGGAAATCTCCAAAAGGCAGTCGGCAAAATAGTGGATGGGCTTGGCGTTGGGGAAGATTAGGGTCCCGCCCCGACCGGAGGGGTCGGGCCGGATCTCGGTTGGGGGCCCCAGAAAGGCGCGCAGGACTTCGCCGACCGAGGAGAGTTCCGAACCCAGGCCGGGACGCCTGAAAACGGAAAAAGATGCCAGGCGGAGGAGTTGGTCGCGGCCGTGCCAATGGCCCACGGTGCGGAAGGAATCGAAGCCGACCATAAAAAACAGTTCGGCGCCGGGATCTAGCCTCTCGTTTACCGCCTTAAGGGTGTTGGCCGTGTAGCTGGGACCGGGCAAATCGCGCTCAAGATCGGATACGGCAAAAATGGGCTGTCCTTCCACGGCCAAGTTTAACATAGTCAGGCGGCGCCCAAAAGAGGCTAGGTTTAGTCCGGGTTTGTGGGGAGGGCGATAAGCCGGCATAAAAACTACGCGGTCCAGGGCCAGGTATTCCGAAAGTTCCTCGGCGGCTCGCAAGTGTCCCAGGTGCACGGGGTTAAAGGTCCCGCCCATCAGGCCCAAGCGTCTGGCGCCCGAGAAAATCATGGCCGTACCCCGCGAGGGACAAGGAAAGGCCGCGGAGAAAGCCGAACCGGTCCGGGTCCGGCCCCGGCCGAGCGGGGTACCCTCGAATGGGCGTGGCGGCTGGGGTTGGTCATGGCCGGCCCCTGGAGAGGATGTCCCTGGGGTGTTCTTCCTTGAGGCGGCGGGTCAGGAGATCGACCAAGCCCTGGCGGGGGCTTTTGCCTTCGTAAAGCACCCGGAAGACCTCACGGGCCGTGGGCAGGCTCACTCCCTTGGCCTGGGCCAGACCCCAGACGCTCTTGGCGTTGCGGACGCCCTCGGCCACCTCGCGGCCCCCGGAGAGTATGTCGGAAAGTTTTTCGCCGGCCCCCAGACGCACGCCCACCCCGCGGTTTCGGGACAAATTGCCGGTGGCCGTAAGGATTAAATCGCCCACCCCGGAGAGGCCGCTCAAGGTCATGGGGTTGGCCCCCATGACGTCGGCCAGGCGGCCCATCTCGCCTATGCCCCGGGTTATCAGGGCGGCTCGGGCGTTCAGACCTAAGTTAAGACCGTCGGAGATGCCGGCGGCTATGGCGTAAACGTTTTTGAGGGCCCCGCCCAGTTCCACCCCCCTTACGTCCGGGGAGGTGTAGAGCCTAAAGACCGGGGCGGAGAGTAGGGTCTGGACGGCCTTGGCGGTTTTTTCGCAGGCGAAGGCCAAGGTCACCGCCGTGGGGAGGCCGCTGGCCACTTCCTTGGCGAAACTTGGCCCAGAGAGGGCCCCGGCGGCCACCTCCCCGCCCGACTCCTCGGCGAGGATGGAGGTCATGGTCGAAAAGGTCTCGTCCTCTATGCCCTTGGAGGCGCTGATATGGATGGCCCCGGGCTTGGCTTTGGGGAGGATGAGCTTGGCCGCGTCCCGGAAGGCGTGGCTGGGCACGACCCAAAGGACCGTGTCGGCCTCCCCCACCACCTCGGCCGGATCGCTGGAGACGACCATGGCAGCCGGCAGTTTGTGGCCAGGCAAAAACTCGGCGTTCTCCCGCTCCGAGCGCACCCGTTCGGCCAAAGCCGGCCGGCGGGCCCAGAGGCTGACCGAAAGACCCTGGCGGGAGGCGTGGAGGGCCAAGGTGGTACCCCAGGCCCCGGCCCCGATGACGGCCACCTTTTTCGGCGCCGATACGGCGTTTATGGCTTTATTGTTGGCGATGTTAAGGCTCCTATGGGCGGCCTGGCTAGGGCCGGCCAAGCTGGGGGCGACTGCCCGAGCCGACCAGGACGGTCGGCTTGGGCGAAAAAACTAGGTCGCGGCGGGCTTATCATATGGCAATGAGTTAACTTTTATGGCCCTGGGGTCGATAAGTGAAAGGAGGCATTGGGGCCGCGGGTTTTCCGTTGCCTGGAATTGGTAGGAAAGGCGAAGGATCTGTTGATTTATGTTGGTAATTTGTGATATCATTGTATCTCGTCAGATGGATTCTTTCTACCCAGCCGGTTCGATTTTTGGGGCTCAGATTTTCCGTTTTATGCAATCTTATGGACCCAAACCTTCTAATAGACCATTTTGTTGGTGATTAAACATTCAAAGTTAGGCTACCTTTTGTGGTCCGAACCTTCCATTCGGTAGGACTTTTTAGGAACTGAGCCAACAGAAGCGGCTATTTTTAGGAAATAGGCCAGCCAAGAGGCGTAAATTTTTAGGAACGGAGCGTATAGCAGAGGCGAATTTTGTGGCCCGGGCTTTACTCCGGAGATATTTTTGGGGCTCGGGCCTTCCGCCCGAGACATGAACGGGCCGGTTTTTGGCCCAAGGCGTGACTTAAGGTTTACCCCATTTTGGGCCCAAATGCCAGAAAAATCACTCCGGGCCAAGCCGGGCCTTCCGCCGGGGCCAAAGCGGTCGCCAAAAAAACTATATGATCCTAGATTCAAAAAAATATTGACATTCTCTGGTTTTTAAGTTTATCATATTTACGATATTTATAGCAGTCAATAGATTGTAATTCTTAACAATTGATCTATTAACACCAGATATTGACTGCCAAGGTTAAGTATGGGCTAAATGTCTTGTCACATTGACTACCCTGGCCTGGATCTTGCCCCTTAAATTCAGTCATCGATCAGATAAAGATTCCGTCCAGGCTTCTCAAATTAGATCGATTTAAAGGCTCAAAGGCCTTTATCGTAAAAAACCGTCCTGATTTTTACTATACAAACGAACATG
>JAIRNQ010000024.1 GCA_031257955.1 Deltaproteobacteria bacterium
CCAAAGCCTAATCGCTAAGGACCCTTTCCAAATCATTATGTATCAAGGGTGAATAGCCTTGGCCTCTTACCATTACCCTATGTACCAAAGTCTAATCGCTAAGGACCCTTACCAAATCACTATGTTTCAAGGGTGAATAGCCTTGGCCTCTTACCAATTCACTCTTTACCACGGGTTAATCCCCATGGCCCCTTACTAGATCCCCATCCGCCAAGATCTAAGCGCCATGGTAGCGCACCGGAGACCCAGGCACCCTTACCGAACCTCAATGGCCACCACTCGATGAACATCATCCTCTACCATCCAGAAATACCGCCCAATACCGGAAACGTGGCTAGGCTGACCGCCGGGTTGGGCATGCCCCTCCACCTGATCGAACCCTTGGGCTTTTCCCTTGAAGACCGCTACCTCAAACGGGCCGGCTTGGATTACTGGCCCCTGGTGGATCTTCGCCTTTGGCCCGACTTCGAATCCTTTCTGGCCGGCGGGCTTTCAGGCCGGCTAATCGCCACCTCAACGAAAACCGGGCGGCTCTTTACGGACTACCAACCCCACCCCGATGACAATTTCATCTTTGGCCCAGAAACCGTGGGACTTCCGCCCCTGGTTTTGGATAAAGCCGACGCCGTTTACACTATCCCCTTACGCCCGGGAGTCCGCAGCCTCAATCTGTCCACCACGGTCGGTTTTTTCATGGGCTTGGCCCTGTCCAGATTGCCCTGAGCCGGTCGAGTCGGCCCGGCTCGGCCTTCAATACCCGACCTCAGTTTTACCGATTAACGCCATCCGTATTTATCCAAAGCCTAAGCGCCTTGCCGGCTTGCCGAAAACGTCTGACCTTACCCACTCAAATCGAATGAAGGCCCGCAATAATCCAAGCCCTGCACGGCTTTCGCCTTCTCGATAATGATTGACCTCATCCTCTCTGGTCGAATGAAGGCTCGCAATAATCCAAGCACTGCACGGCTTGCCGCCTTGCCGACAACTGCCGAACTGACCCGCCGCAATCTAAATCGACCAAAAGAAAACCGGCTAGGACGGTTGAATACAACCTCCCTGGCCGGTCGTTATCGCGGGCTTCCGTTGCCTACGGCCACTTTTGGGTGTGAGCCCTTTCTGGGGCGGATAGGCGACCTCGCTTATGGGCTAAGCCTTGGCGGGGCCTTCCGGCACCGTCACTTGGCTTGGAGGCAGCGTTATTTCCAGATTTCCGGCTTGGCCCCCAGAGTCAGGAGAACGTCCACTGGCACTTCAAGATCGGCGGCGCCGTCGGCGCTACTCCAGGCGTCCATGGCGTCCAGATAAATGTGAAGACCGTTTTTGGTAAGCATAACCCCGCCAAAAGCCTTTAACGGGACGGGTGAGGCCTTTAAGGCTTCCGGCAACGGTGGGGTTTTGGGCCCACAGAAGTTGTCGGCTTCGCTTAAGCCGTAATGGTAGGGTAAGGTACCGTGACCCTGGTCGCACCAGCCCTTGGCCACGAAAGCCCACAGTTCTGGCACGGCTGTTTTGGGGTCGGCGAAAATGTCCGCCAGTTCAACCGTCTTTACGGTTTCCAGATCGTAAACGGTGGCCGAGGTAGCCGAGTTGGGATGGGCGGCATAGGGAACGCTCTCAAAGGCGGTGTAGAGAAAGGACAAGTATTTCTTGCCGACGGCGGCGGACCTGAAGGTTTTCCGACGTTGGGCAGTGGCGGTGTCGGTAGAGTCGACGTTCTCCGGGCAAGTTTCCATTTGTGACGTTAGGTAAGCGTCAAAGTCGGCTTTGCCCTGGTCGGCCAAGATTTTATCCAGGTCCGGCGATCCAGTGCCAAACGGGTAGGTGACGCCCACTTGGTTAAAATAGCCTTGGCATTTACCGTCTGGGTTTATTCCCCTTAATGTGGTAAAGCCCATATTGGACAACCCTTCGCCTATTTCAGGGCTCAATCCATATAAATCCTCATACTGACCATAAACCGGCAAGGCGGAAAACGATAAAAGTAGACCAAATATAGCGACTAAGGGAAGAGAAAAAACTCTCATGATGAGATCCTTTACTTTTGATAATGAAATAGCTAATTTAGCTGATAGCATTGTTACGCGTTAGAACTAATGTTTCTTTGTTAGTATCATCTAAGCGCCAAACGATTTTAACCGTAAACCTTCCGTTTGGCAAGTAGCCATTGCGTTCATCTTTTATGTGCCAGAGGTATAAGGTTATTTCTGCGACTATCAAAAAAAACCGACCCCGTTATGGCAAGGGCCGGACGCTTAGGGTGCCTGGCGGCCGGGCTGGTCTTGGGCCGGCGGTGGGGGAAGGGCCGATCACTGCCAGATGTCCCCCTTGGCGCCCAACGCCAGTAAGTCCCGCTTGCTTATGGTCACTTCCTGGGGACCGATCGCCCCGGCGTAAGGGGAATCAAGGCGAATCAACATCCCATCCGGAGTCAGAATGACCGAGCCCAGGGCGCTCAAAGGCACGTAATTGGCCTTTAGGGCGTCGGGCAAGACGGGGGTTCTCCCGCACTTTCGGTTACCCAAGGGGCCGGTATATGGTTCGGGGAGCTCGCCTCCCAGGCGGCACCAAGCCTCGATCACCTTTGGCCACAACGCCGGTATGGCCTGGCTTGGGTTTTCGAAAATATCTGTCAGGCCAACCGGTATCCCCGTTCTCAGATCGACCACGAGGGCCTCAGATTCTGCCGTGGGGCGGTTGGCACCGGCGGGCATGGCGAAGCCGACGAACAATATCGAGGCGTGGTTTTTGCCGGGGGCGCGGGCCACGAAGGTGGTTCGGCTGGAGGCTTCGTTGCCGCCATATTCGGCGTCTTCGCAGTTAGAGGTACGTTGTTCGGCGAAGGCGGTAAATTTTTTGTTGGCTATATTGGCCAAGGCCCCGTCAAAACCCTTAGAACCGGTATTGGTCGGGTAGCTAATGCCCACGTCCCGGGTAACGCCGCGGCAGCCCCGATCCGGAAAGCTTTGATGCAAAGTGGCGTGGCGCCAACCTGAAAGTTCCGACCCGATGATGGGTTTGAGTTCCCAGACGGTCTCAAAGTCTTGCCCTTGGGCGGCGGGACCAAAGAAAACCAGCGAGAGGCTAAAAACGGCGATAAGTCCCAAACAAAACGATTTCATCGGTGGCTCCAAATATTGTTGTGTTAACGGTCTAAGCGAGGCCCCGCAGCGGGACTGGCCAAAGCCCGTTAGCGCTTGGTTTCCAAGGGTCTTCGGCGCGGCGGGCATTAAAGCCTTGCCGGACCGTAGGAGTGGGACTGGCCAAGACAGGTAGAGCTGTACCAGGCGTTTGGCCTGGGGCTTGGCGTAGGCTAAACGATCAATCCCAGATACCTTTTTTGACCCCCATGGTTAGTAAATCACGCTTGGGGATGGTGACCTCTTGGGGGCCATCG
>JAIRNQ010000067.1 GCA_031257955.1 Deltaproteobacteria bacterium
CCCATAAAGAGCCTTCTTTCTTAAAGCCTCTGACGAGGGCCTTGACGGCCTACCGCCTAGCCGAGTCCAGAGCCTCAAACTCGGGCCTTAGTTTCCTCAGCCAAAGGGGCCAAGGGGACTCGGTACCCGAGGATAGAAGGAAAATTAAATATAGTATTAACATTTAGTTTAGATAATGTATACAGCCTTTACTTTCCAAATTTAATCAAAAAGGTCCCAAAATGAGTAGAGCCATAAAGAACGCAAAAGAATAATCCTATAAATCCATGATTAACGCTCCTTTGAATCAATATAAAATGAAATAATTAAGGATTTTAGTAATACTATGATACCAAAAATGATAACGTTAAAATGAGTTTGGTATAGACCACTCAATAATGAACCAACGACAAATATCTCGCATGCATCGGTTAGTCTCTTTGCATGTTGCGCATCTTAAATTTAAGTAATTTCATTTCTTAATGCCTTCAACAGGGGCCTTTACGGCCTCCTGGCCGAAGAATGACGAAAAGATTACCCTAACCAATCGGGAGGGTCATTCCGGCACTATCCAAAAATAGTCTTAAGAAAAGTCTCTTCGCTTATTATTTTGATATCTTTTTCTTTTTTATATTCTATAGCTTTCAATATTTTGTTGCCATGGGAAGTAAACTTCCAATCCCTGGAAGCTATAACCCCAATCACAAGGTAATCAAGCTTCATGGTGATGGTGTCAATAACGTTCCCGCCTTTGCCGGTGACCAGCTTCGCCGCGTCCTTCCTCGGCCCGGAACACAGCGTTCCCGTGAAGCAGAACGTCTTGTCGGCGAACTCGACCGAGGGGACCGGGTCGTCCAACGGCAGGGCGGTGCTCAGGTTAACCGGCTGCTGGGCATCCTTGGCCAATCCCCCCGACAAGTCCTTCAGTAAGTCCTTGAGTTCCGCCAGCTCGTCCTTGGTGACTATACCATCGGCGTAGATCTCTTTAAGGCGGTCCGCGATGACATTGCCCGGCCAGCCGAGGGCCGACTCCGAATTGGCCATTAGCCAACGGTGAAGAAAATCGCATTCGTCGTTATTTATGACGTTGTCGGCTAAGAGGCCCTTGCAGAGCCCTAAGAGCTCTGAGTTATTCCGATCTACCCTACGGCCTAAATTAAAGGCCGGGTTGGGTTGTTTCATCAAGCAAACCCATGGCTATCTCCTAATGAGCCACCGTATGGAGGCTTTGACGGCTTCTCGGCTGGAAAGACTTGCTCATGGCGGCCAAGCTTCTCAAAAGCTATTTCAGGATCGGGGAATACCAAAAATACATCGCCTATGTCCAAAAGACTACTGACCCGAAAGAATTCGACCAGCCCCTGAGCTCGCAGGACGGGGCGAGAAAACTCCACGCCTTCAAGGGCCTGTTCCTGACCCAGGAGATGATGGGCCACCGCTAGAGGGTGGCCGCCAAGGTCATAGGGGAATGAAGCCATGCCAAAACTCAAAGACGAAAGTGACGGCCCCATTTACACCTTAAAGGAATATTTGCCCACGTTGCTTGTCCATCCCGCTAAGGACTGGACAGTCCGAGCCTACAGAATCAACGGGCTAACGTGGTTGTTGGAAAGCGAAGCGAACAATATCTTGGGCAATGACGAGTTCTTCGTTGGTTGCTATTTGTCGAACATGATAGGCGAAGACGATTGGTCACTGTATGGGACAAACGATTACCTCATGATCGTCTGTATCTCCCTTTGGAACGACGAGAAGGTACTGTTGGTCTCCATGAAGGACATCCGCAAAATCAGAGACGATTTGTCAGACCCGTTTCCAGAAGGGTTTGTCCCATGGCTCGAGGCGCGCTCGATCCAGCCGGTCTGGGAAGGCGATTGACGGGCCAAACGCAGTCCGTTAGGTAAAATTCTAACACGATTTTTGTCGCATGAATATAGCGTTTTTAGCGTTAGCGTTTTAAAGGGTGTACAAAAAACGAGTATATGATCTGTTCTGTTATAGAAACTGATAGTGCGATTTCACCGCCTCCTCGACATCCTGATGCCAGAGCCGTCTTTCGTGGTCTTAAGACGCCATATTTTGGACCCGGAAGTCATGACGTGAAGATAGAGCCCGGCACCGTCAAAATACTTTTTTCGTTTGGATTCCGGCTTTAAATTCCGTATCTTAAGCTCGGTCAAGGGAACAACTATTTTCATGGTCGCGTCCATCGATTTTGTTACCCTAGTGTACCCTACAATTTTTGGTTTGTACGGCTCCATATCGGAGGAACCCGGACTCACAAAACTAAAAAACCCCTGATTGGCAAGGGGTTTAAGGTGATTTTGAACAATTTCGAACTATGCCAAAACAAGGTCTGGTGGCGATGCAGGGACTTGAACCCCGGACACTGCGGATATGAGCCGCATGCTCTAACCGACTGAGCTACATCGCCACGTCAATAACGAAATTGTTTCTGGTCATACAATAAGGGCCAGTTCATACTTGGCCTTAAAAGTTTAGGTAATATACAAGATAACAGAACGAAAGTCAACGAATGCAAAAATTCATTTTTTAAAACCGCTGTCAATTCCCAAGGCCATTTGGGACATTTCCGGCGCTGGCCAGAGAGCCAGTCGTGTTATATTTGCGAACGCTGTCTTCCTCGCCGAGGCGCTTGTTTCGGCCGGAAACAATTCTTCTGCTTTGGCCAGCGTGGTGGCCTGCGGCTCCACTTGGCCTGCCTTGAAGCATGCTGAAGATCTTAGCCCAATTCATGGACAATACGGCGAACGATTTTTATTGGATACGTGCGGCTGGGGTTTGGCTCAGAGATTGAGTTCCATGCCTTGGACAATAAAAAGGTGCAAAAAAGGTGTTAAGTAATAGGCTCAGAATGTGGGGTAGAGTCTCCCATGGCCGCAATCTTTTTCTTGGTCGTGCTCAAGTGATAGACGTATACTGTGGTAAAAACCATCAGGGTTTGTGGCCAGCTAGGCAAAATAGGATACTGTCCAGTTAACGAGTTAGCAGCCACAAGGGGTTCTGTTTCCTAAGGGTTTTACCGAGGCCTCAGTTTATGTTGGTCGGCTGTGAATTAAAATACATTATATTTATACCTAACTTTCCTATTTATTTAAATAAAGTAGAAAGGAATATATTATGACCAATATAAAAAATGGAAATTCTCCTTTCGTTTATTTAATGATATATATAATTGGTTTTTTAATCGTTTTTATATCTTATCTATCTAGCACTAATAAAATATGTGACTATACACCATTTTTAGTATATTTACATAATTTTTGCCTATTTCTATATGCATATATTATACTAAGCATTATAACTTATAAATACAAATTTATGCTTATTGGTGAAATATTTTTACATATAGTTAATTTATTTAGTTTAATAGCATCTCATTCTTCATTTAGAGAACTACTATTTATAATTACAGATACTAAATGTAGAAAATATAGTTTTCAAATATTAACTGAATATGAATTAGAGCAAAAATTGCTGATAGCGATGTTTTTTGAATTTTTAACTTTTTTTATTGGTCTTTTATTGTTAACTAAAAAGAAATACAATATTGGAATACCATAATAGCACTAATATATGATACCATTTGGTTTATTACCTTTCTAAAGATAGTTATTCGCCTTTCAAAATACTGCCCTTAACAGCTACTTGGCTTCAGGATTCGGTGTCTAAGGACGCTATCGCCGCTTAGAGCCAATAGCATCCTTTCTTTGACGAAGCTGACTGTCTTTCTAGCGCTCCTCTTATAACTTTTCTGCGTTAAATTTGTCATAAATTTATTTAAATACCTGATACGTTCGCAAAAAGTCTCTTTTCCCAGTCGCTAATGATTTAACTCATTGATTATTGGCGGTTAAGCCTCGCTATCTTCACAATTTTAAGGTTTCTGCGTACGCATCAGAAAATAACCATAGGCCAAGATTGGAATAACTCTGAATTCACGAAAAAGGCCAGTACCATTTGTGAGCCGCAAGGATTCGGCATAAGTTCATCTCGGCATATAGACCTAAAGGCTAATAGTTTCAGGTTAAGGCTTTGGGCGGCGGAAGGGTTGGCCGGGAACAAAACAGGGGAGCGTGGAGGCGCCAAGGCGAAGGGGTTGACCCCCAATGGGCCATCGGCGGAAGACGTTCTTTTAAGGCAGCGTACCCTTCGGGGACCACAATCATGGGCTACGTGGCCACTGGCCTTACGTGGGGCCCCTGGATCCGGTGACCGGGCCTTCGCCGGGACGTAATGGCGATGCCGTAAGGATCCCGTATGAAGGGTTGGAAGAAAACCAATTTATGGATATTACCTTTTAATTTACTTCCATTGTCCATAAAAGAACTATCGGTAATTCCACCTACCAACTTTATCCTTCCTTAGTCTCCCCTACCGCCGCAACCCGCAAAAGGAAAAATAAAGCGCCCATGGATAGTTCGCTAACCAAGGGCGCTGTGTGTTTGGCAGGATTTGTATTGCGCAAGTCGCTACCAATAGGTTACTATTGTTAAAATGAATTGAATAACCCAGCGGCATGTTACTAATTTGTTACCAAATAGGCAAAAAAGAGCCCATGGAAAGTTCGCTATCCATGGACTTTTTCTTTGGGCAAAAACCGTGCCGCAAGATGTTAGAAATACGTTAGAAGAAAGAAGAAAGGCGATTGAGAATATTTAAGATAAACCCTTGAAATCATTGGAGCGGGAAACGGGACTCGAACCCGCAACCTAAAGCTTGGAAGGCTTTCGCTCTAGCCATTGAGCTATTCCCGCCCATAACAAGTGGTTTGAGACCGAAACTTTTAGGGTTTAAGCAGTATTTTTATGTGTAACCATCAAAAATAGCTTATTATTATGCCAAAAATGTAAGGAATTTACTGTAAATATTAGTTATAAACTGAACTGTAGAATTGTTAGGTTTACCAGTTAGGGCTTTTAGGGGGAAATATTTTAAAACTGGTGGAGGGGGGAGGATTCGAACCTCCGTAGGCTATCGCCGGCAGATTTACAGTCTGCTCCCTTTGGCCACTCGGGTACCCCTCCGGGTCGCTTTTCTCCCAGCCGCGTTCGCGACTCGAAAACAAGTTTTATATCTGTTTTTTGATTCGTAGTCAAGATGTTTTTTTGGGGAACGGCCGACCGGTTTCCCCTTAAGCCTTAGGTTTTGCCATATGCGGGCGCGGTCGACAATGCCCGTGGCCATTGGTTGGGAAGGCTGGCGACGAAAGGCTTTGGTATCCTTACGTTTTAAGGGTTCTTTGGGGTCTGGTCCGCAAGCGTTAAAACATTTGCCAATTAACTCGGTTGGGGATATTATGGCTAGGCTAAAGGCGTTTTGTTGAAAGTTAATCGCCTCCGCGTTGGCTTAACAAATTTTAGTAATTTGTCAGCGTTTTTATTTTCCATAAGGAAGAAATCGTTTATTTTCTTGCTCGTTACGATGTTTCATTTATATCCGGTTTAAATTTAAACGGTTTTTCCTTTCTCAATTTAACATTAACCATAGGCAAAGGCTAGGTATTGATACCATGAGTTCAAAATTTGACAAAAAAAAGACCGATGAGACCTTTGAAGCTGGTCTGGAAAGGCTTAAGAACATCGTCGATGGTTTGGAAAAGACTGACATCAGCCTAGACGACGCCTTGAACGGGTTCGAGGAGGGCATCAAACTTAGCCGAAAACTGTCGGACAAACTCACCCAAGCCGAAGCCAGGCTGGAAATGTTGACCAAAGGAGCCGACGGTAAACCCAAGGTCTCCCCCATGGACGACGGGGACGATGACGGGACAGTTCTTAGGTTCGAGAGCGAGGACGAGGATGAAGACGAATACGATGAGGATAGCGACGACGAAGACGAGGACGAAGACGAAGATGACGACGAATATGACGATGATGACGACGATTAGCGAGGCCAGGTTGCTTGAATGGCGAGCCCGGTGGATAACGGCGGTAAACCAAGCGCTTAGTGAAGCCTTTTCCCGCCAAGCCGAAGGCCAGCCTCCCGAGGTGGCCAACTTACTGACCGCCATGAACTACACGGTCGAAAGCGGCGGCAAGCGCCTACGGGCCCTTTTAACCTTGGCCGCGGCCGAGGCGGTCGGCGGGCGTGAGGAACTTGGCCTCCCCGGCGCCTTGGCCGTCGAAATGATCCACGCCTACTCTCTCATACACGACGATTTACCGGCCCTTGACAACGACGAACTGAGAAGGGGCAAGCCGACTTGCCACTTGGCCTACGGAGAGGCCACGGCCATATTGGCCGGGGACGCTTTGCAATCGTTGGCTTTTGAAACTTTAGCCTCGGGAGTAAACGGTAGGGACGAGGCCGCCCAAAGGCTGCGGGCCATAAACGTCTTGTCCCGGGCCATTGGTCCTGTGGGCATGGTTGGCGGCCAAGCCATGGATTTGGCCTTTGAAGGCGCTTCCCCGGCCAAGGCCCAGGTCTTGGAAATGGAAGGGAAAAAAACCGGCCACCTGATTGGTGCCTGCCTAGCCGTTGGTGCCACCTTGGGAGGAGCTGAACCCAATACCGTCGATAAGCTACGAGAGATTGGACAACTAGCCGGATTGGCCTTTCAAATAACCGACGATCTTCTGAACGTCAACGGCGACCCAAAGCTCATGGGCAAAAACGTGGGTACCGACGCCCAAAAGGCCAAAGCCACCATCACCGCCGTCTTAAGCCAAGCCGAAGCCACCGACATGGTAAAATCATTGGTTGGCCAAGCGTTGCCCCATATATACGGCATTGGTTCGGAAAAATTGGCGTGGCTCATCGGGTCCATCGTCGGTCGCACCAGTTAAGGAATTTGACGGCTCGGTTCACTACTGGCTCGAAGGTCAGTTTGACGGCCAATTTTAAGGCCGGCTTTACGGCCCGACGTCTCCGGCGGGTGGCCCCGTCTGTGGGGATGGGGCCCCATGGAACCTTTGGGCAACCATGGGGACGGCGAAGCATAGGTTATGGCCCTAGACAATGGCGAGACGATCAGACTATACGGTTTTTTTGGTGAATACTTTGCTCGAATTAATCAAATCGCCGGCCGACCTTAAAAAACTTAGCCTAGCCGAGATGTCGGCTTTGGCCGCCGAGATTCGGGCCTTGATGATAAAGGTCGTGAGCCAAAACGGGGGCCATTTAGCCTCTTCGTTGGGGGCGGTGGAGCTCATAATAGCCCTTCACTACGTCTTTAATTCCCCTGACGATCAAATCATTTTTGACGTTGGGCATCAAGCTTACGCCCATAAACTTCTGACGGGCAGAACAGAAGAATTTACTGGCCTTAGGCAGCTGGGTGGGCTTTCCGGCTTTCCGAAGCGGGAGGAGAGTCCCCACGACATTTTCAACACCGGGCATTCCTCGACCTCCATTTCGGCGGCTTTGGGCTTGGCCGTGGCCAGGGACCAACTCAAGAAAACCAATGCGGTCGTGGCCGTCATAGGCGACGGGGCCTTGACCGGGGGCATGGCCTTGGAGGCCATAAACCACGCTGGCGGCCTCCAGAAAAACCTCCTGGTTGTATACAACGACAATCGCATGTCCATAAGCCCCAACGTGGGCGCTTTAAGCCAGTACCTGTCGCTAAAATTAACTACCCAAGAACATATCGTCCTTCGCGAACGGGTTAAAAACATTCTGGAGAGAATCAGCCCCCAGAAAGGTAACCGCCTAATAAAGCGCTTCCAGAGGGCCGAAGAATCACTCAAGTCTTTCCTCATTTCACCCACTTCTTTTCTGGCGGCTTGGGGATTTAAATATATTGGCCCAATCGATGGGCACGATTTAAACCGATTGATAAACGCCCTAAAACAAGTCCAGAATCTAAAACGCCCGGTCATTCTCCACGTTCTGACCACCAAGGGCAAAGGCTTTCAGCCGGCTGAGGATAACCCTATGGCTTTCCATGGGGTGGGTCGCTCCAAGGCCCAACCGCCGCCGAGGGTCCTGGACCTCAATCACGTGGCCCCGAAGGCCTCGGAATCGGACAAACGCTCCTACACCGATGTCTTTGGCGATTTTTTGATTGAGGCGGCCAAGGAAGACAATCGCATTAACGCCATCACCGCCGCCATGAGCCAAGGTACCGGCCTGGATCGTTTCTTCGAGCTCTTCCCGGAAAGATCTTTTGACGTGGGTATTGCCGAGCAACACGCGGTTACTTTCGCCGCCGGGCTGGCCGCGGGTGGGTTAAAACCGGTGGTGGCCATCTATTCCACTTTCTTGCAAAGATCCTTTGACCAGCTCTTCCATGACGTCGCCCTTCAGAACCTTCCGGTCGCCTTCGCCGTGGATCGGGGCGGACTGGTCGGAGAGGACGGGCCCACCCACCATGGGGGACTTGATCTAAGTTACCTGCGGCTTCTCCCCAACTTCACGGTCATGGCCCCCCGAGACGAGCACGAACTCGCACGGATGTTGGCTCTGGCCCTGACCCTTGAGGGGCCATCTGCCGTCCGTTACCCCAGGGGCACCATAAGCGGCCGCCCCGACTGCCAAGAAACGCCGCTGGAAGTGGGCCAGGCCGAGGTAATGAGGGAAGGCCAGGATTTGGCCATTCTGGCCATCGGGCACCCCCTCTGGGCGGCCATAGACGCGGCGGAAAGCTTAAAAGCCAAGGGTTTGGAAGCCACTGTCATAAACATGCGCTTCATTAAGCCAATTGACCGCCAGGCTATCGAAAAGGCGGCCCAAACCGGCAAGATCATAACGGTTGAGGAAAACAGCGTCCTGGGTGGGCTTAACGGTGCCGTCTGCGAGATCTTGGGGCAACTTGATTTAAAGGGCCCGGTCAAGGTCAAGGCTTTGGGCCTGGGAGACTTGCCCATCGCCCAAGCCAGCCCCGCCCAACAGAGGGCCTCGCTGAGTTTGGACGCCCAGGGAGTGGAAAAAGCCGCCTTGGCATTTTTTCCCCAACCGCGCACAATCGTTTGATCTAAAACCCTCCTTATTCCATGTAGTTACTGCTTTTATTTATAAAATCCAGTAAAATTTTTATTTAGTTTTCGTTAAAACTTTATGTCACCCGCAATCGCCTTTTTCTTGTTCTATATAGACAATATAACTAAATATTTCTTTATTTCCACACTTTAATTTATTGAGAGTTACCCATGAGCGAACCCCAAGACCCCAAAAAAGACGATCTGGCTCTCGATGAGCCGGTCATAAAGGACGAAACCCCACCCCCCGCCGCCGAAGCGCCACCGACCGCCGAACCGGATACCCCGGAAGGCCCGGAACCTGATGCTTCTAAAGCCTCGGCACCGGAAACCCCGGAACCCGAAGCTTCTAAAGCCTCAGAACCGGAAACCCCTGAACCCGAAGCTTCTAAAGCCTCAGAACCGGAAACCCCGGAGCCCGAAGCTTCTAAAGCCTCGGAACCGGAAGCCCCGAAACCGTCAGCCGATCTAAAACGGACCGAGACGAAGCCGAAACCAGAACAATCCGGGCCATCCCCGGAAAAGGCCAAAGAGGAAAAAACCAAGGCCGAGACCGCCAATCTGCCCCAAGCCATCGAGAAGAAACCCCCCATAAATATCAAAGCCTGGCTCAAGGCCACCAGACCCTCCTATTACGTGGCCACCCTGGTGCCCTTGTTCTTGGGCTACTTCGCCGCCGTGGGTTATGGTGAAACGCACCGTCCAGGCCTGTTTGTCCTAATCCTAATCGCCTGCTTCCTAGTCCACCTAGCCGCAAATTTGGCCAACGATCTCTTCGAACACGCCCAAGGCATCGACACGACTGATTCCATCGGGGGCTCAAGGGTCATTCAGGAAGGCCAAATCTCGCCGGGACAACTCAAAAAAGCTATCGGCATTTGTTACTTGGCTGCCTTTGTCTTAGCCATCTTTATCTGCCGGGGCAACGAAGCGCTTTGGGTTATGGTCGTTTTTGCGGCCTTTTCCAGCTTTTTCTACGTCTGTCCCCCCATAAAATATGGCCATCGCGGTCTAGGCGAGGTCTTCGTGTTTATCAACATGGGACTGATCATGACCGTTGGCACCTACATGGCACTAACCGGGCTCTTCGAGCTCAAACTCGTCAGCCTGGCTTTGCCAGTTGCCCTCGGAGTCGCCGGCATATTGTTTTTCCAGAGTCTCCCTGAGATCGAGGACGACGCCAAAGTCGGCAAGAAAACCTTGGCCGTGAAACTTGGCCGGGAAAAGTCCACCCTGGCCCAATCCCTCTGGTGGCCCCTAATTTGGGTCTTGATGATCAACTTGTGGTTTTCTGGCTTCGTGGCTTGGCCGGCTTTGCTTTGCGTTTTTACCCTGCCCCTTCACCTGATAGTCACCCGCCGGATCCGCCTGACCACTGACTGGCGGAAGCTAGATAAATACGGGCTGATTGTCAAGCTTATGTACCTCTTGAACGGATTATTCCTGATTCTGGGCGTACATGTTATCACCGTCAACGGGGAGATCGCTAAGGGCCTGGAGAACCGTCAGACGATCACTACCTCGGCGCCCACCCGCCAAGCTCCCGAGGTCGTCCCGAAGGCCGCCGCGACGGCGCCCGAGGGCGAAGCCGCCCAGCCCGCCGACCAGGCCCAACCCGAGGCTACGTCCGCCCCGTCCCCCGAGCCAGAAGCGGCCCAACCTGCGGAATCGGAGACTGAGCCACCCGCGGGCGAGCCGACCGCCCAACCGACGGAATCGACTCCTCCGGCCGAGCCCACCGAACCGGCCCCACCGGCAGCTCCCGCCGAGCCAGAGCCAGCCGCGCCGACCGAATCCGAGACCGCCCTACCGGCAGCTCCCGCCGAGCC
>JAIRNQ010000079.1 GCA_031257955.1 Deltaproteobacteria bacterium
AATGGCGGCGGAAGGGGTTTGGCCCGGGCGATAGTCCAGGGGCAGGGCGCCATGGGGCCGCAGGGCGTTAATGGCCAGTCCCGTCAGGATGGACAGGAAGGCCAGCATTAGGGTCGGCCTTACGAGTTCTTTGAAAAATGGCGCGGGTTTTGGTGGCATAATCATTGGGGCCATTTATTTGGGAATAGCCGCCAGTCCCGGGCTCTGGCCCGGGACTGGCGGCCGCGGAAATGGGGCGGAAAGCCCAGGGCGGGCCGAGAGGAAAAAGGGCAAAAATCGGTCTTTTCTTTTTCGGCAAAATACTATATATTGGGTTCTCTCACGAGGCATACCGCAATCAAGTGCCCCTCTCATTATCCCATTTATATCGATACGTGCTTATATACGGAGGCGTCCGCGTGCCCAAACTTGATTCTTTTCGCAAACGGCCCCTAAACGAGGCCGATAAAGTCTGGCAGTCGCTGGAAGAATATTTAACCGCAACCCGTTACGCCGTCAGGGACCCCAAGACCGGGGACCCTTTGGAGAAAAATTTTACCGCCATGCTGGAGTCCCGGATTATCCCGCCCCTCATAGCCAAAGAAACGCCCATGTCCGGGAGCCCGCTGCTCGGGGAGCTGAAGGCGGCCCTCTTGAACCGCCAGCTCATCCCAGCCTCGCCGCTCCTTATGGCCTTCGGCAACCCCCACACCCGCCGGCCAGGATACTTTTCCTGCTACCCGCTGGGCTGGGTCGGGGACAGCCTGGCCGAGATCGAGATCGCCCGACAGCGCATGCGCTATATCTACATGGCCGGGGGCGGGGCCGGTATAGACATTTCCAAGCTTCGGGCCAAGGGCTCGCCGGTGGATTCGGGCCAGGGCATGGCCTCCGGCCCGGTGGGATTCCTGCCGGACTTTGACGCGGTGACCGGGACTACCAATCAGGGCGGTCGGCGGCGCGGGGCCCTTTTGGTGCAGATGGATTGGAACCACCCGGACATCGCCGACTTCGTCAAGGCCAAAAATTTTAACGCCAAGCTGAACGGCTTCATTAAATCGCTGCCGCCCGAGGAAAGGCCCGACCAGAGCCCCCTTCTCTCCAACATGAACATTTCGGTCAACGCCTTTGGGGACTTTTGGGAAAACGCAGCCCTCATCCGCCTGATCGCCGAAAACATGTGGCACACGGGCGATCCGGGCCTTCTGTTCGTTGACAATATGCTTCGCCACTCACCCCTCAAGGGCGAAGACGAGCCCCGGTTCTCCAACCCCTGCGGCGAGTATCTGGCCAGCGCCGGCACGGCCTGCAACCTAATTACCGTAAACGCCGCCAGTCTAGCCAGGCTGGCCATGGACGAGCTAACCCAGGAGGGCATGTCCCCAGACTCGGCCGACTGGACCGAAAAATTCTGCTACCACTTCTGGGGCCATATGTCCCGAACGGCTGGGCTAGCTTGCCTCTTGGGCAACATCGTTTTGGATTTTGACGAAGGCTACCCCTTACCGGACATACGCGAAAAGACCCAAGCCCTAAAGCCGGTGGGAGTTGGCATGTCCGGTTTCCATACGGCCTTAATCTTAGCCCATTTCGGTCGGGCCGTCTACGGTGACCCCCAGTCGGTGGATTTCGCCAAAAAATCCCAGGCCGCCTTAACCATGGGCACTCTAAGCCTTTCGGCGGAGCTGGCCCGCAGGACCGGGCACGTCTACGAAAACGCCGAATACTGGACAAGGCATCTTGACGAGCTGGCGGATACGCTTTACGATAGCGCCATCGGCGGCTTGGCCCGCTCCACCATCTCCGATTTAAAGAACTTGGTCGAAGAAAAAGGCGGCTTCTATAACTGCGTGACCACCAGCCAGGCCCCAACCGGGAGCGTGTCGGTCTTCCTCAGAAACATCGATACTGGCATCGAGCCCTTCTTCGCCTTGGAAACTGACCGGCGGATATTGGATTCCCATGACGGCTGGATCACCAAAACCCTGCGGCCCGCCGAGCTTTGGGACCTCTTCGCCCGCCACCCCGAGCTCAAGGAAAGAGCCGAGGCCCAGACGGCCCTGAAACTCACGCCCCACCAGCAGATAAACATGCTGGCCGCCTTCCAGTACCATAACCACACCGGGGTCTCAAAAACGGTAAACGTCCCCCATGAAACCACCCCCGAGGAAATTGAAAAACTCATTTATTTGAGCCGGGATCAGCGCCTAAAAGGCTTTACCGTCTATAGGGACGGCTCTCTCACCGGCATCATCTCGGTCGCCCAGCCCAAGCAAAAGAAATACACCGACGACGATTCCGGGGTGGCCAACGAAAGGGAATCCCGAACCTTCACGGCCCGCAGCCATAACCTGAAAGCCCACATCACCCTCTCCAACGATTCCGAGGGCAACATCAGGGAAGTGTTCGTGACCGCCGGGGAGGTCGGGGCCGACATAAACGCCCTTTTCGCCGCCTTCGGCATGATCCTCTCCACCTCGCTCAAATGCGAGCCGGATCTTTTCGCCCCGTTGGTTAACACCCTATGCAAGGTCAGGATGGGCGAGAGGATTTACTTAGAAACCTTAAACGGCGACGTGATCGTCGGCAACAGCTTGCCCCATGCCAT
>JAIRNQ010000184.1 GCA_031257955.1 Deltaproteobacteria bacterium
CTAGGATATCATTGGGAAAGCTATGGTACCTAAGCGAAACGATAATTACCCCCCAGCCGCTCGAGGGCCGGGGGTATTCTTGGGCAGCCCTCAAACCGCTGGCGGCCTGGTGATCAGGGTGCCGGAGGGGGGCAGTTCGCCGGCCGGGGAACCCCCGGCCGAGCCGGAAGCGCCGGAACCGGAGGGCTCGGAACCGGAAGGAGCGGAACCGGTGGAACCGGCGTTTAGGGCGGCCCTTTGGGCCTCGGTCACGTTGATGTCCAGGCTACTGACCACGTAGAAGCCGATGCCGTTTTCGTAGAAGCCCACGTAAATGGCCTCCCGGAGTTCGGACTGGGTGGGGGCGTTCTGGTCGATGTCCAAGATGGTCACTGAAAGGGTTAGCACCACGGCGCTTTCGGAGAGATCGACCACGGTCACGGTCGGGAGGTAGGGATCGACCTTGGCCACGTAATCGGTCCGCATGGCGGCGTCCAGCATGATTTTCCTGGCCTTGGCGATGTCGGTCCCGTAGACGGTCCTAAAGTCTATTTTGCGCCTCACCAGGCGGTTGTTGCGGGTCCAGTTTATGAAACGGCCGTTAACCAGGCTGGAATTGGGGACGTAGACCCAGGAGTTGTCGGCCGGCTCGATGACCGTGCAACGGATGTTTATGCCCACCACTTTACCGATGACCCCCTCAACCTCGATAAGGTTATCGATCTGAACGTTTCCGCCCAATATGAGGATCAAGCCGCTAAAGAGGTTATTTACTATGGACTGAAGGCCCATGCTTATGCCAACGCTGAAGCCGGTGGCCGCCACAATCAAGGAAGTGAAATTAACTCCCAAAAGGCTAAGGGCGATCACGGCAAAGATACACCAAATTATGTAATTCATCAGCGTTCGGAGCGATTGTATGAAACCGCTTTTGAGCGTGTTGAACTTGTCGGTCAGGTGGGCCAGGGAGGTGCTGGCCAACCCGCCCATGGAGCGAAACAGCAACAAAAGCATGACGATAAAAAAGATCCGGTAGAAACTGATCGAGGCCGAGCCGACGCTGTAACCCCTGTTCATCAAGGAATCCAGAAGGTTCATGGCCCCGGGCACGGCCAAGAGCCAGGGCAGGGCCGAGACCAGCGAAAGCAAAAAGGAGCAGGGGAGGATCAGGGCGTTGGCCAGGGCGTTTTTGATAGGCGCGGTCTTGGGATCGAAGACGTAGTCGCAGATCCTGGCCGTCAGGACCACCAGGGCGCTGCCCAATATCAGAATGTTGGCCAGGGCGAAGAGGCACATGAAAACCAAAATGGCCAGCCTGGAGTAGCCAAAGATGGCCACCAGAAGGGAACCCAGGGCGAAGTAGACGCCGCTCCCGTAGGCCACGTATTCGGGGAGGGCCCGGGGGGTAGTGGTTCGAGTGCCCGTGCGGTGAAGATAATAAAGGAAAACGGCCATGGTTATCAGCCAGACGACCGTTACGGCGTTGGGAGGCAGATCCGAAAAGAGAAAGGTAACCCCCAGGGCCGCGGGAACATAGAAACGGTGAAGGGGGGAATGGTTGTCCTTAACCGAAGGATTGGTCCAGACCCTCAGTTTCCAGCTGACGGTGGCCAAGGCCCTAATAATCAAAAGAATGCCTGGCAGTTTGAGCAGCAAGTAGTTGCCGCCCATTTGGGTCATGGAAGCGGCGATAAGCGAGAGCCCGAAGGACATGGTCACATAGGGGCCCTTGACGATGTCGGGCAACAATTCGCGAAAAAGGTTCGGGATTTTTTTTTCGTTGGCCAGTATCAGCGAGGCCACGATGGCCATGATGACGATGGAAATCACGAACCGGAAACCGGACTGGGAACGGGAGTCGCTGTTGTCGGGGAACATGAAAATCATGCGGCTGGCGAAAGAATCTATCCAACTGAAGAAATCGTTTTTGATCTGGAACATACCGCCGAAACCGGAATCGCCGAAGTAATAGGTATTCCAAATGGTGGGTATTTTCTCGTTAATTTCGGCAATCGAAGCGTCCAGGGCGATTATGGCCGACTTTATCGGATCTATGGTGTCGTTTAGGTTGGTATGGGCTTTGGTTAGTTCGTTGAGCGCCTGTTTCAGGAGGGCCTCATAGTCGACGACGTTGGGATCGCCGGCGGCCAGCATTTCGTCCAGCGAGGCTTTGGTGTTGTTGGCTTCCTCAAGTTTCAAATTGAGGTTATTGAGGCTAGTCTCCAAGGGAACCAGCTCCTGGCTTAGCCTCTGGCGCAGCCGTTTGATGTTTCCGAGTACCTCGGCCTGTTCGGACGGGTGCCCGGCCGAAGTCTGGAAGATCAGCTTAAAACGGTTAAACTCGGCCATCAAGGCGTTGACGGTGGCGATTTGACTAGAATAGTTTTCGCTGGGCCCCAATAGTTCGGCTATTTCGGTGGCCATCAGGGCGTACTTGGTGGCGTTGTCCCGCCAGAGCTGCTGAAGGTGCTGGTCGGTGGCGGTGGACTCGGCGGCCAGCGCCGGATCGATCGGGGTCTCCGGCGGCGTTTCCCCCTCCGGCGGAGCGGTTTTGTCGACGGTAGCGTCTTTGGCGGCTTTGGCCGGTTTGGCCGCGTCCCCTCCCTGGGCCGAAAGGGCCAGCGAAATCGGCTGGGCCAGTAAAACGATCGTCACAAGGGCCGACGCTAGAAGCTTTTTAAACATAAACATACCTACTTTAAATCATTTTTAATAGTCAATAATTTGCTTTTATTATTCGTAAACCGATATATCTATCCCATAGGTTACTTTATACATAATTACCAAGCCCGTTCTGGTTTTACGGGCGTAAAAAAAGCCCTAATTTGTCCTTATCCCCGGTCCCGTCTTGGTTACGCCCAGGCCTCACTCCATCCGGCCCGAGGGGGCCAACGTCGCAACCAACCGGCTTGGTCCGGGCCCCGTCCCGGTTGGCCGGGGCGGGCCTTTCCCGTCAAGCATAAGACGGCTAAGTCCTGGCGATGGAACAATTAGCCTTAAGTTGGCTTATTTTAGCTTTGAATGTCGGTTTGGTCAATCGGAATTTTGCCTGATATTTAACCCAGGAAACATGATTTCACAATTTTAAATAAATAGTATGTTCTTTGTTGTATTAATAGTGCCCTTACTAAATTTTATCAAAACTTTCTCTGGGATAGTCAAAGGCGTTTCAACTTGGTCGTATCCCCAGGCCTACCTGGGCGCTTGGCCATCCATGGCGCCAAAGACGGTCGCCGGGTGAGAGTACCGATTGAAGCCTCAGGGAACGGGGTCAAACACCGGACGGGAACCGTTTTGCTATAATCAATGATTAATTATAAATTTTCGATAAATCAGTTACTATTTTAGTTATAATCAAAGATTAATTTTAAATTTATGAAAAATTTCTTGCCAAAATGGCCGCGGCCAGGGCGGACAAAACGGGCCAACGGGCCAGGAGCAAGAATGGAAGGGTGATGCATAAACAATAAAAAGGTAATTTTAAAACACAATAATTTAATTTATAAAAGTCACTTTTAAAACAGATAATAAATCAGCCGCCTACCACCCGTTAGTTAAGGTCTAGCCCGGTGGCGGGCCAATGGCTGGGGGGATCGTGGCCGCATGGTGGGGCAATGCCTGGTGGGTCTCGCCCAGTGGTGGGCCAATGCCTGGTGGGTCGGGGCCGGGTGGTGGGCAAAGCCCTGGTGGGGCGGGGCCCGGTGGTGGGCAAATATTTGGGGGGCTGGGGCCCGGTGGTGGGCAAATGTTTGGTGAGTCGGGCCGCATGGTGGGCAAATGTTTGGTGGGTCGGGCCGCATGGTGGGCAAATGTTTGGGGGGCTGGGGCCCGGTGGTGGGCAAATGTATGGGGTGTCGGGGCTGCGTGGTGGGTTAATGCCTGGAGGGTCGGGGCCCGGTGGTGGGCAAATTTTGGGGGGTCGGGGCTCGTGGTGGGTAAAGGATTGGAGGGGCGGAAGGCCGTTAACCAAGCCAGGAGGGTACGGTATTGGACGGGAAAGAAATGGGACGCTTTTTTGGGTAGTTAGGAATGATTAGGGTAGGGTAGGGAGTGCTTTTATACAATCGTTTTGGGTAAATCAAACGCTATTTTGGTAAATATAGACCGAGAGATCATTTTCTAGACAGGCAGGCCGATTTGGGCTATAATCCGAAGGGATCGCGACCAGTTCACCCGGCCGGTCGTTCCCGGGCCGGGACGGTTTCCGAAGGGCCAGACGTTTTTTTGCCGGCCAGGGGACCGGTTGGCGACCGGGCCGGACTCGGGAGGGCGTCCGGAACCTGGATCGCCGGGAAGTAGTTTTGTCCGTCGCCGTATGGCCATCGTCACCGCGTATGCCTTTTAATCCCCAAAACGTTTGCTAATGTCCATATGGCCATCGTCACCTCATATGCCTTTTAATCCCCAAAACGTTTGCTAATGTCCATCCCCGTTATATCCACCAGAAGCGGCACTTCGGCCCTTAGGTCCAGGACTGGCTTCGGGACGCTGCCCGACAAGCCCCCCGGTACCCTGCGGCTGATATTGTCGTCCGATTTCGCCGAGCTTAGGGTCTGGGAATTCACCGGGCCCCGGGCCGTGGTCATCGGGCGGGGCGCCCTTTCGGGCCTGCGGCTGCCGGACACCGAAGAATACCGATCCGTCTCGGGCTACCACTGCGTCATCGAGCTGAGCCGCAACCGGGCCTACGTGCGGGATTTGGGGAGCCTCAACGGGACCTTCCTGAACGGCCACTTGGTCAGCAGGCGCGAGGAGGACCGGGCCCAGGGCGTGGCCGTCAGCGGCTTTGGGGTTAAATTGGTCGACGGCGACGTGATCACCCTGGCCGGGATTTTTAATTTCCGGGTAGGGCTGGTGGACGATTCCTCCCTGGAGAACGGGGCCCAGGGCCTGACCATGGTCGAGGTCTCGGACCGCTGCCCCAGTTGCGGAAAACTCCATAACCCGGTGCCCCTTTCCAAGTACGCCGACGTCTTGTGCCCGGACTGCCGGCCCAATCCTTTGGCCTCGCTCAAGCTCTTAAAAGCCGGCCTGAACCGAAGAATCAAAACCCTGGACCCCTTGAAGGGCCTGCGCATCACCAAAACCCTGGGCCGAGGTTCCACCTCGGCGGTTTTTTTGGCCGAACGCAAGGACGACAAATCCCTTTTGGCCCTTAAGGTCATGTCGCCGGCCATATCGGAAAACGAATGGGCCAGGAAGAGTTTTTTGCGGGAAGTGGCCATCGGGCGGGCCATCAAGCATCCCAACGTCACCAAACTTTACGGCTTCGGCTACTACGGCGGAGCCTATTTTTATCTCATGGAATACTGCAAGGGCGGCAACAGCGAAGAAAAAAGGCTGGACGCCGGGGGGACGCTGGACCCGGTGACGGCGCTGGGCATAATTTTGCCGGTCCTGGACGGGCTCCACTATATTCACACGGTAAAGCTGGCGGCGGTAAAAGCCAACAGCGAGGCCTCCCCCGAGTCCAGGGGCTTGGTCCACAGGGACCTTAAGCCCACCAACATCTTCCTGGGCGGGGAGAGCGGCGAAGTCCCGAAGATCGCCGACATCGGGGTCGGCAAACTCTACAATACCGGCGACACCTTCAGCAACACCCGAACCGGGTCGGTGGCCGGATCGCCGGCTACCATGCCCAGGCAGCAAGTTCTCAACTTCAAGGGGGCCGGGCCCGAGGTGGACATCTGGGCGGCCGCCGCCTCGCTCTACAAGCTGCTTTGCGGCGAGTACCCCCGGGACTTTCCCGATTCCGAGGACCCTTGGCGGGTGGTCCTAAACCGGCCGCCGGTTCCCATACTCAAAAGGGGCCACCGCATACCCTCCCACCTGGCCTTGGCCCTGGACGAGGCCCTGGTCGATAACCCGGCCATAAAATACCAGACGGCGGCCAGCCTGAAGAAAAGCCTCATCGAGGCGGCCCATCGGGATCGGCTGCTTCTGGACGTGCCCGTACCGTGAGCGAGTCGACCGGCGAAACCGGCCTGGGCATGGCCGTTTGCCCCAAGTGCGGCACGGCCTATAGGCTTAACCCGGAGAATTTGGGCCACCGGTCGATCTGCGTCAAGTGCGGCCAGAACTTCCACCTGCTCCCGACCTCCGAGGCCGCCGATACCCTTTGGATGGACACCACCGCCGCCCAGCTCAGGCTGGCCGACCGGGTTTGGGAAAAAGGGCTGGATCTGCGGGTGGGGCAGGTGGTCCTTGGGGTTTACGTGGTCCAGGAGATACTGGGCCGGGGCGGGCTGGGGCAAGTCTTTAAGGTCAGGCACCAGGAATGGCAGAAAGAACTGGCCCTTAAGCTTCCTTATCGCAACGTAATGGAACCCAAGTATTACCAGGCCCTCAAAAACGAGGCCGAGACTTGGGTGGCCTTGGGCCTCCATCCCCACGTGGTCACCTGCCATTATGTCCGCCCCCTGATGGGCGTTCCGGCCATTTTTATGGAGTTTATCTCCGGGGGATCGCTTAAGTCGCTGACGGAGCCTTCCGGGGCGGCCGGGCCGGCCATCTACCGGGGCGACGAACGGGAACGGACGGCCAGAAACCTGGACGCCGCCATCCAGGCGGCCTGGGGTCTGGAATACGCCCACGGCCGCGGGGTCCTGCACCTGGACATCAAGCCCCAAAACCTCCTGATAGAGGAGGACTCGGGCCGTTTGCTGGTGACCGACTTCGGCCTGGCCCGGGCGGCCAAGGACACAGTCTCGCCCTCCGACAGCGCCTCCTTGTGGCCCGGCGACCAGAAGGCCGTCACCGGCGGTCCCATCCCGCCCATCGCCGCGGCCGCCGTCCCCAAGGTCCCCGGGGGCCTCGGTACGCCCCAGTACATGTCCCCGGAGGCCATGGAGGGGGCGCGCCCCTCGGTCCTCTTCGATCTGTGGGCGCTGGGCCTGACGATACTCGAGCTCTTCTTGGGCCAGCGCCCCTGGGAGTACGGCGGGGCGG
>JAIRNQ010000221.1 GCA_031257955.1 Deltaproteobacteria bacterium
ACCGGGGGATCCGGGGCCATCTTAGGGAGCGATTGTCGATGGGGATAGCCGTTGGCATAACCGGGGGATCCGGGGCCATCTTAGGGAGCGATTGTCGATGGGGATAGCCGTTGGCATAACCGGGGGATCCGGGGCCATCTTAGGGAGCGATTGTCGATGAGGATAGCCGTTGGCATAACCGGGGGATCCGGGGCCATCTACGGTTTGGCGCTACTGAAGGCCTTGGCCGCGCTGGGCCACGAGAGCCACCTTGTCGTCTCGGAGATGGGGGCCAAGGTAATGCTTCATGAATGCGGGGTGGGCTTGGAAGATCTTAGGGGTTACGCCCACAAGGCTTACGAGAACGGCGACTTGGCGGCCAGTTTGGCCAGCGGGAGTTACCCCATTGACGGCATGGCCATAGTCCCTTGCTCCATGAAAACGCTCTCGCTCATAGCCAGCGGGGCTTCGAATAGTCTCCTGGCCCGGGCGGCGGACGTGGCCATAAAGGAACGCCGGACCTTGGTCGTGGTCCCCAGGGAGATGCCCTTTAGCCCAATCCATCTGGAAAACATGCTTAAGCTTTCCAGACTTGGGGTAATCGCCCTCCCGCCTTGCCCGGCCTTTTACCATCACCCCCAAGATTTGAGCGATTTGGTCATGTTCGTGGTGGGCAAGATTTTGGATCAGTTACGGATAGAACACAACCTCTACCAAAGATGGCAAGGGGAAAAGATATGAGCCGGCCAAAACCAAAAGCCGCAATGGCCAGGGCCCTTGGGACGCCGGTGGCCAAGCCGGGGACCAATCCGGCGGGCAAGCTGGCGGGTAAGCCGGCGGCTAAGCCGGCGCGACCGGGGGAGGACTTATGAGCCAACAGATGCTAAGGGCGGTACTGGACCGGTTAAGGGAAAACCATCAGTTATTGGTTTGTCCCCAAGAGGTGGATCCCCGCTTCGAGTTGGGGGCGGTTTTGAGTCATTTCGATAATGAGCGGCCCATTTTGTTTACCAAGGTTTTGGGCGGACGAATCCCCGTGGCCGGGGCCCTATATGGAAATAGGGCAATATTTTGCGACCTCTTGGGAACGGGCGTCGGTGGGCGCAACGCCAAGCTCATGGGGGCCATCGCCAGGCCCCAAAAGCCGGTCGAAGTGGCCAAGGGCCGGGTGACGGAAAACGTGGTGACCCGCGACATAGACATCCGAAAGATGTTTCCGGTGCCCACATCCAACGGAAAAGACAGCGCCCCATATATTACGGCCGGCATGCTGGTCTACCGGGACATCGAAAGCCAAGCCACCCACATGGCCGTCCGAAGGTTCCAGGTTAACCGGGGCAACTCGATAAACGTTTTGGTTTCCGGGGCATCGCCCCATCTCTTGGCCATGCTGGAGCGCTGTCGAAAGACGCGTCGGGTGCTTGAATGCGCCGTGGTTTTGGGCTATGACGCCTTTTTCCTGGTCGCCTCCCAGATCTCCTCTGGCAAGTATGGCCTGGATAAATACGAGGTCGATTCGGCCCTGCGCGGGGAACCCTTGCAGCTGACCAAAGCCCATGGGGTGGATCTGCTGGTCCCGGCCCAGGCCGAAATCGTTCTCGAAGGGTTCATCCGTCCGGGCAACATCGGCCCCGAGGGGCCCTTCGCCGAGCTAATGGGTTACTATTCCGAGGCCGGAACCTCGCCCCTTATGGACGTCACGGCCGTTTGCCATCGAAACGACCCAATCTTTCAGCACGCCTTTCCTTGTCGGGAGGAGCACCTTGCCTACGGCCTGATTAAGGAAGCCGAAATTTACGCCGCCCTCTCCACGGTTGTGGACGTGGTTGACGTCAATCTGACCCTGGGCGGGGGCTGCCGGCTCCACGCCGTCGTATCGATAAAAAAACGTCGCCAGGGCGACGGGAAGAGCGCCATCCTCACGGTTTTGGGGACCTACAAGGACATCAAACACGTCGTGGTCGTGGACGATGACGTGGATATCTTTGAGCCAAAAGACGTGGCCTTCGCCCTGGCTTCAAGATTTCAGGCCTCCCGCGATTTGGTGGTCATTCCCGGGGCATTGGGTTCACCATTGGAAGCCTCCCATCAGGAACGCGGGCAGACCGACAAATTGGGCTTTGACGCGACGATTAACCTCACGGCCTCGTCCGGCCTTTACGAAAGGTCCGTTATCCCCGGCTTTGAAGGAAAAATTGATATCTCTAAGTATAAACTTATAGACGCCCAATAATAGAATTGAAGCGGGGAGGCTAGACCCCACCCGCAAAAGAGGAGGGAGCTGGTGTCCCAAGCCCTTGGATTCGTGGAAACCAGAAGCTTGCCGGCGGCCGTGGAAGCCGCGGATAGCATGGCCAAAGCCGCTAACGTGACCATAGTGGAATTTCGGGTGGTCGGATCCGGCCTGGTGGCCGTGATTGTCGCCGGTGAGGTGGCCGCGGTGCAATCGGCCGTTGATAGCGGTCGGGCCGCCGCCGGCCTTGTGGGTGAGGTAGTCTCATTTAACGTACTCCCCAGGCCCCATAATGAAGTGGATAAATTATTAGAGTAAGAGTGATATATGAATAATCTTACCCGTATTATTATGGCAAATTTAACCAAACGTCTAGCCAATGGCCCAATCGATGGACCAGGTTCCTCGGTTAGCTCCCAAGGCCTACCGGATCGAACCGGCGACAGGTTAAACCAAGCCACCGCCGAGCTCCACGCCGAGCTCCTGGCCAACTCCAAGCCCCTTAACGGGGCTTGGCCGGACCCCCGACAATCTGGGTTACCATCCAGGCCGGGTAACAATCGGCCGGCAATTAACCGGGTTAGCCAGTCCGGGACTATCAGGCTAAGCGATTTGGCCGCCCGTAAGCGCTAAGGCGGCATTGGAGATAAAAAATGGCACTGGGATTAATAGAAACCATTGGCCTTTCGACTTCGCTCACGGCCATGGACGCGGCCGCCAAGTGTGCCGAGGTTAGGCTGCTGGGCACTGACCGGGTTATCGGGGTGGGCAAGCTGATAAGCCTTACCCTCAACATCGTCGGGGACGTGGCCGCCGTCCAGGCGGCCGTGGAAGCCGGGGCGGCCGCGGCGGCCAAGGTGGGGACGGTGGTCTCAACTACCGTCATTGCCAATCCCCACGAGGAACTTGGGAAGATTTTTTCCCGTTACGAAAAACACTATCCGGGCCAGGATAGCCCCAGCCCGGAAAAGGTTCGGCCGACTGGGCCCAAAGGTCCCGGTCCGGGCGCCGAGTCCGGAACGAAGGCCACGGCCAAGAAAAAATAAGCTTTCGATTTGGTCCCATTAGCTTTGGCCAAAAACAAAGCCACCACTTACTCGCGTCATTATTTGGCCTCTGGCCAAGGACTGGTTTTGACAATGATCCAAAACCGACATATTTGGCCGCTGGCCAAGGACGGGTTTTGGCAATGATCCAAAACCGACATCATTTCGGAGGAATTCACATGAACACCGGAGCCGCATTGGGCATGGTTGAAACTAAAGGTTTGGTAGGCGCGGTCGAGGCGGCCGACGCCATGGTTAAGGCCGCCAACGTGACCATCGCCGCCTATGAAAAAATCGGATTTGGCCTCGTGACCATAATGGTCCGGGGGGACGTGGGAGCGGTAAAAGCGGCCACGGAAGCCGGGGCGGCCGCGGCCAAGGCCGTGGGAGAACTCTATTCGGTCCACGTTATCCCCAGGCCCCATGCCGAAGTAGAACGGGCCGTCTTGAAAAACATCGGCTAATACGGGCGGGCCCCCATGAGCGTAGCGGACCAGATTCAATGCCAGAGCGCCCAGATACGGGCCAGGCGCCTAGCCGGCTCGGCCAACGGTATTGGAGACGATATACAGGAACCCGGCCATAGCCAAAGCCCCAGGGTCCTGGCCATAGAATTGCCGCCCGTCTTTCGGGCGGAAGGCGGCCGCGGGTTCTGGCCGAGCGGGTTATTGGCCACCACGGAAGTCGCTCCGTATAACCAGGCGGAAGGGTGGTTAAACTCGAAAGGTTGGCAGTTTAGCCCAGAAGGTCGGGGTTTTAGCTTGGCCAGACGGCTTTCGGCCTTGTCCCGCTTGGGTTATCGGGTGGATCTTTTGTGCCATAGGGATCTTCTGGGAACGGACCAACGGGGACGCGGGCGGGACCCCAAGCTACCGAGGCTAATCTCCAAGGTTCACGCTTTCGATGGTAAGCTCCCGACTGGGTTTTTCCGGGGCTTTAAGGCCGCGGTCCTTTCACCCTTTGCCCTCCCGTCTTTGGACGGTTTGCTGGGCACCCCTAAGCCCAGTAACTTGGCTTCGGCCTTAACGGAAGCCCTCCGGGGAGGCTGCCAGATCTATCTGGACTTTTCCGGATCGCGTTTCGGCTCGGGGGCCCAAATCGACGGTCGGCTGTGGTCGGATTGCCAAGAGAGGCTAACCCAAGCCGGTTTTAGGCTCATCACCGGGCCCATCCTGTCGCCCTTTCTCGACTGGCCGGGCCAGGTCCCGGTAATTGTTCCCCCAAGCCCAGCGGCCGGGGGCCAGGCGCCTGAGACGGGATTGGTCGGAACTAGATTGGCCGAGACCGTATTGGCCAAAACTGAATTGGCCGAAACACGGCAAACCAAGGCCTATGGGCCTTTTCGGGAATTGTTTGAGATGGCCGCCGTAAACCCGGAGGCCAAAATTTTGATAACCGAAAGCGATCTGAAGAAAACCGGCTTGCCGCCTGGGGAATACCCCATTCCCCGCCTGGCGATTCTGACTCCCCTGGCCAAAGAGGCGGCCGGAAAGCTCGGCTTGACACTGATGCGGGAAGGGGAAAACGGCTAGCCCGACTAGCCGGGCCTGACTGGCCAGACCGGCCGGGGGCCGGCGAAGGCCGGGGTTAATCGGCGTGCCGGTTAACCGGTAAGGATGAATTATGGATATCGGCAAAGTGGTGGGGACGGTAGTGGCCACCCGTAAAGACGAAAGCCTGGTGGGGGCCAAACTTCTGATCACCCAGCCCCTGGATCTGGCCTTTGAGCCGGTGGGGCAAGCCCGGCTGATGGTCGATAGCGTCGGTGCCGGCGTAGGCGAAATCGTTATCTACGCAACCGGCCAGGCGGCCCGAAACGCCCTGAAGAAAAGGGAAGCGGCCATCGACGCGGCCATCGTTGGCATAGTTGACAGTTGCGAGATAGATCCAATCCTAGCGGGCAAAGGCAAGAAATAATAGCAATCGGTAAGCCAATACATATTTAATTTTAAGATGTAATACACAAATATATTTATAGACTTACGATTACTCTTTTTTGTTGGCGTGTGTCATGACAATTGATTTAGCTAGCTGGCTTCAAGAAAAACAACCGCCGGAAGATTAATCCATTGGCCGGCGATGGCGACTAAAGCCAAGCCGGCGAGCGATTCGGGGAAGGGTTTGGGCTGGGGAATTAACCGTGTTCCAGCTGGCCTCACCAATGGGGGAGACCGTCCAGACGGAAGGTATTAGGTGGGCACGCACGGGCGAGAAGGTTTTCGGAAAAGTTTGGCCGGCCATTTTGGCTAAGGTCCGCGGAACCAATGGTTTTGGGTAGCCAAACCTTGGGATACGGCCCTTGGTTTTGGGAGTTGGCCATGGTTTGGGTAACGGCCCACGGTTTTGGGAGTTGGCCGTGGTTTGGGTAACGGCCCTTGGTTTTGGTAGTTGGCCATGGTTTGGGTAGTTGCCAATGATTTTGGTAGTTAAAAGTTGGGAGGGTATAGACGTGTCAACGGTAGCCAATTTAAAAAAAGCCATGGAATATAGGGAACTAATTGAGATTCTTTTGGCCGGCGATAGGTATGCCGATTTGGTATTGCGGGGAGGCCGGTTAATCAACACCCTGACCAGGGAAATCTACCCGGCCGACGTGGCCATAAAAAAACCATATGTGCTGATGGCTGGGGAAGCCGGAAGCATGATCGGTCCCGCCACGGTCGTGGTCGATCTTGAGGGGGCTTACGTTTCGCCCGGCTTTATCGACTCGCACATGCACTTTGAGAGCAGCATGCTCACGATTACCGAGTTCTCCAGGCTATCGATTCCTTCGGGAACGACGGCGCTCATCGCCGATCCCCACGAGATAGGGAACGCCTTGGGCGGGGTGGGCATAAAAGCCATGGCCGATGAGGCCGAGAAGGTGCCCAATTTTGTCAGGCTAGTGGTTCCTTGCCTTACGCCGGATTGTCCGTCTTTGGAAACGGCCGGGGTGGACGTGAATTCCCGGGACATGGAAGATCTGTTAAGTTACCCCAATATTATCGGAATTGGTGAGCTCCAGGGCTTCTCCATCGCCAGGCACGTGTTTAAAAACACCCCGGAGGTAGTGACCGATCTTTTGGCCTCGACCAGCTACGCCCGCGGCCTGGGGCTGGTGGTGGACGGGAACGCCCCGGAACTGTTCGGCGAAGAACTGGCCGCCCACATCGTGGCCACCGGGGGCCGCTGCTCCTGCCACGAGACCACTACCAAGGCCGAGTGCGTGGAAAAATTGCGCCAAGGCGTTTACGTTTTTATGCGGGAAGGCTCCACCCAAAAGAACATGGCCGAATGCGTGCGGGCCGTGACCGAAGAGGGCCTGGACTCCAGGCGATGCATACTGGCCACCGACGACATGGTGGCCGGGGATCTGCAAACCTTGGGGCACATGAACGAAATCGTTCGCCGGACCATCAGGGAAGGGGTCGATCCGGTGGAGGCCATCCAAATGGTCACCATCAACCCGGCCACTTACTTTGGTTTGGAGGGGCGGGGCGTCGTGGCCCCGGGGGCTCTGGCCGATCTGGCCATCATCCGCGATCTCTCCGAAATGACTGTCGAGGCGGTATTCATCGGGGGAGAATTGATGGCCAGCCAAGGCGAGCTTTTGATAAACCTTCCCAAGTATACCTACCCACAATCGGTTAAGAATTCCGTAAAGCGTGGCCCCATAACCGAAGCCGACTTGGCCATCAAGGCCAGCGGCGCCTCGGTAACCGGTCGGGCCATAGTCTGCGTTCCCGACCAGAACCTGACAGACACTCTGGAAGCGCCTTTAAAGGTCAGCGGGGGCCTCGTCCAGTGCGATCCGGCCAAAGACATACTCTACATGGTTTGCGTGGAACGCTATGGCCGGAACGGCAACGTGGGCAAATGCTTCGTGACCGGCCTGGGCCTTCGCCAGGGGGCGGTGGCCGAGAGCGTGGCCCACGACACCCACAATATCCTGGCGGCCGGAACCAATCTCCAAGACATGGTCGCGGCCGTTAACCGGGTCATCGAGCTGGGCGGAGGCATCGCCGCCGTCCTGAACGGCAAAGTCTTGGAGGATCTGCCCCTACGGGTCGGCGGGCTGATAACCGACGAACTGACCGGGCTAGAGGTTAGCCAAAAGATCCAGAGCCTGGAGAGGGTAGTTAGCGAGAAGTTGGGCGGAACCATCCACGATCCTTTCATGCACCTGTCTTTCTTGGCCCTCTCGACCAGCCCCAAGTGGAAGCTGACCGACAAGGGACTCATCGACGTTGAGTCCTTCCAAATCTTGGAACCGGTATTTTAGGTTTCGCATAATAGCGTTCCTTGGTCGGCTTTAGAGCTACCCAAAGGGGAGGCCCGCCGGACCGGGATCGTCTCAGAGGCGATTTGCGGGGGTTTTTGGTCCGAGTGGCTACGGGAGTAGGGGTCTCGCGACAACTTCGCGCCTGCGCGGTCTCAGGGCCGTTTATGGGGCCGTTTGGCGAGGGTCACGAGTGCCGTCTGGTGGGGGTGCCGGACCGGGATCGTCTCAGAGGCGATTTGCGGGGGTTTTTGGGCCGAGTGGCTATGGGAGTAGGGGTTACGCGACAACTTCGCTCCCGCGCGGTCCCAGGGTCGTTTATGGGGCCGTTTATGGGGCCGTTTGGCGATGGTCACGAGTGCCACTTCTCGGGGTGGCCAAGCGGTTGGCCACGAGGCGGCCAAGTGGCTGGCCGCGGGGGCACCCACCTGGGTGGCCCCGGGGGCAATTCGGTTGGACGGTTATTTGGCTATCCAAGGCCAACCCGAGAGGGTTGGTTGGCGATATTGAGGATGTTTCATCACCTGGAGGCATTTATGTCAAACAGTTGCGAACTATTGCCGGTAAGGGGTTCCTTTCTGGACTTCAGCGGGCCCGTTGAAGAGATCGCGGAATTGGAATCGAAAGCCCGGTATCTCGAGGACGGATTGATGTTGGTGAGGGACGGCCGCATCGAGAGCCTTCTCCCTTTTGCCGAAGGATTGAAGGCGCTGCCGGATGGTTTGAGGATCCGGGATTACCGGGGAAAACTTATCGTCCCGGGGCTGATCGACACCCATATCCATTACCCACAGACGGAATTGGTTGGGGCCTATGGGGAGCAACTCCTCGATTGGCTGAACAAATACACCTTCCCCACCGAAGGCCAATACCGCGATTTCGACCACGCCAGCGTCATCTCGGAGTTTTTTCTGCGCCAGCTTTTGAGCAACGGCACCACTACGGCCCTGGTTTTTTGCGCCGTCTATCCCCAGTCGGCCGAGGCCTTCTTTGAGGCCGCCGAGCGGCAAAACATGAGAGTCATCGCCGGCAAGGTCTTGATGGATCGCAACGCCCCGGACTATCTCTTGGATACCCCCCAGAGCGGCTACGACGACTCCAAGGCCCTCATCGAAAAGTGGCACAACCGGGGACGCTTGCTCTACGCCGTTACCCCCAGGTTCGCGCCGACCTCAAGCCCGGAGCAGCTCGAGATGGCCAGCGCCCTGATGAAAGAGTACCCCGGGGTATACATGCAAACCCATCTCTCGGAAAACAAAAGCGAGGTCGAGTGGGTAAAATCCCTATACCCAAGCAACAAAAACTACCTGGACGTCTACGCCTCCTTTGGCCTGACCGGCCCGCGAAGCCTGTTTGCCCACAGCATCCACCTGGAGGAGGCCGAGTGGCGGGTCTTTTCGGAAACCGATTCGGTAATCTCTTTCTGCCCGACTTCCAACACATTTTTGGGGAGTGGCCTGTTCAATCTGGCCCAGGCCAGGAAGAACAAAGTCAGGGTGGGCTTGGCTACCGACATCGGCGGGGGGACCTCCTTCAACCAACTGGTGACCCTCGGCGAGGCTTATAAGGTCTTACAGCTCCAGGGCTACAAGTTTACGCCTTACGAGGCCATCTACACGGCCACCCTGGGGAGCGCCCAGGCCTTGTCCCTGGACGACAAGATCGGAAATTTCGACAAGGGCAAAGAGGCCGATTTCGTGGTACTCGATTTGACTTCCACCCCTTTGGCCCAGCTCCGTTACGACAATTCCAAGACCCTGGCCGAAAAACTTTTCGTTTTGACGACCATAGGCGACGATCGAGGCATATACAGAACCTACGTTTCCGGAAGGTTGGCCCACGCTCGGGGCTAGGGCCCCGGGGCTTGGGCCGGGGAGGCGATGGGGATTGCGTGGGAATTGAATATTTAAATCGACGCCCCAGCGGGGGCCTGGAAGGTGTTTTATGGCAGGAACAAACGGCGGCGGGGCTAAGCCCTTTCTCGACAAGTTTTTCCTCATTACCGATCGCGGAAGTAACGTCAGAACCGAGGTAATCGGCGGGCTGACCATGTTTTTGGCCATGGTTTACTCGATCTTCGTGGTCCCGGGCATGCTTTCGGAAGCCGGGTTTCCCCGGGACGGGGTTTTCGTGGCCGTTTGTTTGGTGGCCGGATTTGGTTCCATTTTTATGGGGGCTTGGGCAAAATTGCCCATGGTCATTGGCTGCGCCATATCCCTGACCGCTTTTACGGCGTACAGTTTGGTTTTGGGCCAAAATATAAGCCCGACCGTGGCCCTGGGGGCGATCTTTTGGATGGGCCTAATCTTTACGGTCATTACCGTAACCGGCATCCGCAACTGGCTCCTGACCAACCTTCCCAAGGGCGTGGCTGTGGGGACGGGCATAGGCATCGGCCTGTTTCTCCTGACCATCGCCGCCAACGGGGTGGGCATGATCGTCCCCAATGCCAACGGTTATCCCATCCGTTTTGGCTCCTTGACGGAATTCCCCGTCTACATGACCATAATAGGGCTGGCCTTCATCTTTGGGCTGGAGAGCCGCCGCACCCCCGGCGGTATCCTGATGGTCGTGGTGGGCATCTCCATCGTTGGCCTCATAGTCGACGAAAACGTAAAGTACTCCGGAATCGTCGCCCTTCCCAGTTTTACCGGCGAGAACTCGCTGGTGGGCAAACTCGATTTTCTCGGCGGCTTGAACCGCATGGTCATTCCCTCCGTCCTGGCCCTGGTCATGACCGCCATCTTTGACGCCACCGGGGCCATCCGGGCCATAGCCGGCCAAGCGAAGCTTCTGGACGAGCGCGATCAAATTATCAACGGCGGCAAGGCCCTGACGGCCGACTCGGTCAGCAGCGTCTTCGCCGGCCTGGTTGGCGGTACCCCGGCGGCCGTTTTCATCGAGTCCGCGGCCGGCGCGGCCGCCGGGGCCAAGACCGGTCTGGCCGCCTCGGTAGTTGGCCTATTGTTTCTCCTCATGATCTTTTTTTCGCCGCTGGGCAAGCTGGTTCCCTCCTACGCCACGGCCCCGGCCCTTATGTACGTAGGCCTTTTGATGCTCAGTAGCGTCAGGGATCTTAATTTTGGGGACTTCGTGGGCGCTTTGTCCGGCCTCCTTTGCGCGACCGGGATTGTCATAACCGGCAACATCGTGACCGGAATCATGTTTGGTTTCGTTGCCCACACCCTTGGGCGTCTAATTTCTGGCGAATATGCCAAACTAAACGTGGGAACCGTGGTCATTACCGCCATCCTGGTGGCCTTCTACGCCTCCGGATGGGCCATCTGATGGCCAATCCGGAGTCCAGTTACCGAGTCCGTTTCGGCCAAACATGTTTTTATGACGGTTTTTGCGGAATTGGTTTTCTGTTTTCGCTCCCGGACTGCTATAATTTGGCTGCGGAGCTTGGTGAGCCCGTAAATTTAGGCGAAGGTTCCACGGGCGCCTAGAGGCCCATGGCGCCTAGAAGCCAATGGCCTTGGGGTTAAAGCCCCAGGGCGGGGCCTTAGGAAGGTCGGACAAACAAATCTGTGAATTCTGGCAGTTGGTAATTGACTAACTGCCAGGTTTTTTAAGGACGGTAGGCACCCCCCGTTATATGGGTTATTGTCAAGGCATGGCACCCTGGTGTCATGTCTAATTCATTGGGGCGATCCGGGCGCGTTGGTGCCCAGCGTTAGGTCCAAACATGGAGTCGAAACATGGGGTCCAAAGATGGGGTCCAAAGATGGGGCCCAAAGATGGGGTCGAATGGATAGGACAAAAGTACTAACCTCTCGGATGAAAGTTATTCAATGAAGCTAACGTTGATTTTTTGCGTTCGCTAATACACAATCCCTTTTGGAGACGATTATGGCAACTGCCAACAAAACTGTTTTATACCCGGTCCATACCTCCCTGGGGGCCACCATGGGCGGCTTTTGCGGCTGGGATATGTCCTTGTGGTATCCCACCGGGGCGGTCAAGGAACATTTGGCCGTGCTTTCCGGGGCCGGGCTCTTCGACACGAGCCATATGGGCGTAATTTTGGCCGAGGGGCAAGGCCTTCGGCTGTTTATAAACCGCGCCGTCACCAAAGACATCTCGGACCTTAAAATCGGTCGGGCCGGATACGCCATAGTGCTCGACGAAAACGGCTATACCGTCGACGACACCATAGTCTACCCCCTTTACGAAGGGGCCCCGGCGGATCGTTTCGCTTTGGTGGTTAACGCCGGCAATACCCAACCGGTCATTGCCCATCTAAAACAACTTCCGGGGGGATCCGATATCAAATGGACGGATTTGGCCGGCGAGCTAAGTAAGTTCGATCTCCAAGGACCGGCCAGCTTCAAGATCATGAAAACCTTGGTGGCCAACCCCGAGAGCGTGTTCGATTCATTGCCCTATTTCAGTTTTAAGGGCGAATTCGATCTTTCCCTGTCGAAGGTAAAGCTTACCGACGGCACGCCCATCCTCCTCTCCCGCACCGGCTACACGGGCGAATTGGGCTTTGAAATCTTCCTGCCCAATGACAGGGCCGTCCCGGTCTGGGAAGCCCTCCTGGAAGCCGGTAAGCCCTTTGGGACCATTCCCTGCGGGTTGGCTGCCCGCGACTCCTTGCGGGCCGGTGCCGTTCTGCCCCTTAGCCACAAGGACATCGGGGCTTGGCCCTTTATCAATAACCCCTGGCCTTTCGCCTTGCCTTACGCGGCCGATGGCACCTTTACCAAGGATTTTCATGGAAAAGACGCCCTTCTGAAGGCCGCGGGAACGGCGGATTACACGCTTCCCTTCATAGGCTTTGACCCCCGAAAGGTCGATGAACACTCGGGGAAGGTCCTCCAGGGGGATCGGGAGATAGGCATTGTCCTTTCGGCCGTGGCCGACATGAGCCTGGGCCGGGTGGAGGGCCAAGTCTTTGGCTTGGGCAGCCCCGAAAAACCGGCCGGCTTTAACCCCAAAGGCTTGGTCTGCGGCTTCGTCAAGGTGGCGGAAAATCTTCCCGTCGGTACCGTCGTCTCCATCAAGGACGATCGCCGGGCCTTAAAGATCGAGATCGTCGGCGACATCCGCCCGGGCCGCACCGCCCGCTGGCCCCTCAAAAAGGCCGGCGCCTAATGGGCTAGGCCCGAGCGCCTAGCCCTTTTAGTCGCCTAGCTTTGGCTTATATTTTTATCTTACGCGGTTAGCTGACGCCTTAAAGGTGTAGGCTCGCCGCAACCATCGATAGATTGGGGCCCATGGGCCCGCCCTGGTCGTTCAGGGGATAGAAGGAGCGTTACACATGAAAGAACTTAATGAGCTGATTTTGCCCACCAACGTCAAATACCACGCCGATCACGAGTGGGTAAGCGCGGCCGCGCCCTTTAAGCTGGGCATATCGGACTACGCCCAGGACGCTTTGGGCGCCTTGACCTACGTGGAACTGCCCGAAGTCGGGGCCAAGCTGACCCTGGGCGAGGAGTTCGGAACCCTGGAATCGACCAAAAGCGTAAGCCCCCTCATCAGCCCGGTCAACGGTACGGTCAAGGCCATTAACGAAAGCCTGTCGGACAACCCGGATCTGGTAAATTCCGACCCCTACGGCGAGGGCTGGATCATCGAAATCGAGATGGAGGCCTCCGAGCTCGCGCCCCTACTGGACGCCGCCGCCTACAAGGCCCTTCTGGAAAACCAGGCCTAAGCCCGGCCTTGGGCCCTGGTTCTTGCGACCGAAGGCTGAAAAGGCGCTTAATTTTGCGCCGAAAGTATTGAAAATTACTATAGCGCTTGGCAGTTAAGGGGATTGCCTTCCCGAGTGGCCTTAGGCGCGGGAGATTATTATGAGATATCTGCCCCATACCGCGGAAGACGTAAAGGAAATGCTGGCCGCGGTGGGCGTGAAAAGCATTGACGGGCTTTTCGAATGCGTGCCGCCCGAAGCCCGTCGCGAACGCCCTTTGGACTTGCCGGCGCCCTTAACCGAATGGGAGCTGCGGGACAAGATCGAAGGATTGGCCCAGGGTGGGGATTGGCAAGTCTTTACCGGCGCCGGTTCCTACGCCCATCGGATACCGGCCTTGGTACCATATCTGGCTTCTCGAAGCGAGTTTCTGACTTCCTATACCCCTTACCAACCCGAGATGAGTCAGGGGACACTCCAGGCCATCTTCGAGTTCCAGACCCTCATTAGCCGGCTAACTGGCCTAGCGGTTACCAACGCCAGCATGTACGACGGGGCCACCGCCTTTACCGAAGCGGCCCTGATGGCCCAGCGCTGCTCCAAGAAACGGGCCCTGGCCGTTAGCGAACTGGCCCATCCCCACTGGAGACAAGTTCTGGAGACTTATCTCGCGGCCATCGGCGACGTGGAACTGTTGGTCCTTCCGGCCGACGCCCAGGGCCGGACCGACTATGGGCCGCTGGCCAAGCTGGACAAACCGGCGGCTTTGCTGGTCCAATCGCCAAACTTTCTGGGGGTCATAGAGGATCTGCCGGCGGCGGCGGAGGCCATCCATAAATTGGGCGGCCTTCTGGTGGTCGGGTTTGCCGAGGCTTTTGCCCTGGGGCTTACCAAATCTCCCGGTTCCCAAGGGGCCGACATCGTCGTCGGCGACGGCCAGAGCCTGGGATTGGGCCAAGGCTTTGGCGGGCCCAGCGTGGGCCTGATGAGTTCTAAACAGGAATTTGTCCGTCAGATTCCCGGCCGATTGGTGGGCAAGACCGAGGACGCCCAAGGCCGGCGGGGCTTCGTGCTGACCCTCTCTACCCGGGAACAGCACATTCGCCGCTCCAAGGCCGTCTCCAACATCTGCTCCAACGCCGGGCACTGCGCCCTGACGGCGGCCATGTTCATGGCCTCCACCGGCGGGACGGGCTTTAGGAAACTGGCCCAGGTTAATTTGGATCTTTCCGAGTATTTGAAAAAAGGTTTGCTGGGTTTGGGCTTTAAGCCCTTGGGCGACGCTCCCACCTTTAACGAGTTCGCCTTGACGGCCCCCAAGGGTTTTGACCAGAAACGCGAGGATCTGTTAGGGAAAAAGATTTTGGCCGGCTTGCCCCTGGGCGCCTGGTATCCAAAATACGAAGGCGTCTATCTGTTCGGGGCCACGGAGACTAAAACCCGTGCCGACATTGACGCTTTCTTGGCGGAGGTGAGCGAATGAGCGCCGAGGTTAAGGTTCCGGGCCAGACCGGTTTAATATTAAACGAAGATCTTTTATGGGAGCGGGGTCGCCAAGGCCGATCGGCCATGAGTTTGCCCGAGTCGGGCGTCCCCAAGGCCAGCCTTCCGGCCGAGGTGGCCGGCGATGGCCCCGACTGGCCGGATCTCTCCGAGCAGCAAGTGGCCCGCCACTATACTCGGCTGTCGACTTGGAATTTTGGGGTCGATACCGGTCCCTATCCCCTGGGCAGCTGTACCATGAAGTACAACCCCAAGATCAACGACGCTTTGGCCGATTTGCCCGGTTTTGTGGGGGCCCATCCCTTGCTGCCGGCCGAGGCCGTCCAAGGCGAGCTGAGCCTCATCCACGATCTGGAAGCCTATTTGGCCGAAATCGTAGGGCTTAAGGCCACCACCTTGCAACCGGGGGCCGGGGCCCATGGCGAACTCTGCGGCATGCTCATGATCGCCGCTTACCATCGGCACAACAAAACCCGCCGGACCAAAGTTCTGGTCCCGGAAACGGCCCACGGTACCAACCCGGCCACCGCTTCCATGTGCGGTTTTTCCGAGATCCAGGTCCCGCTGGGCAGTAAAGGTTACCTTGAATACGCGACGGTTGAAAAACTCATGACCGACGAGGTGGCCGGCCTGATGGTCACCAACCCCAATACACTGGGCCTCTTTGAGACCGAACTCCATAAGATCAACCAAATGATCCACGATCGCGGCGGTCTGGTCTATGGCGACGGGGCTAACCTCAACGCCGTTATGGGCTGGGCCGATCTGGGTCGCCTGGGCATAGACGCCGTCCACATCAACGTCCACAAAACCCTCTCCACCCCCCACGGCGGCGGCGGGCCGGGGGCCGGTCCGGTGGCGGTAAGCCAGGCCCTGGTGCCTTATCTTCCCGGACCCAGGGTAGTCAAAGAAGGCGATTCCTACCGCTGGGAAGTCGATTTGCCCCTTTCCATCGGTCGCCTCCACGGCTTCCACGGCCAGTTTAGGACCCTGGTCAGGGCCTTTGCCTATATCTTGACCATGGGCGCCGATCTCAAGCGGGCCAGTGAGCTGGCGGTCTTAAACGCCAACTACGTAAAAGAGAAACTGAAGGACCTCTACGATCTGCCCTTTAACCAAAGCTGCATGCACGAGTTCGTCTTTACCAACGCCAAACAGGAGCCCCACAAGGTCAGCACCCTGGATATCGCCAAGCGGTTAATCGATCTGGGTTTCCATCCCCCGACCATATATTTTCCGCTGGTGGTCCACTCGGCCATCATGATCGAGCCCACCGAAACGGAAAGCAAGGAGGATCTGGACGCCTTCATCGCCGCCATGCGCCAGGTGGCCGAAGAGGCCAAAAACGATCCCGATATCCTTCACCGGGCCCCGCTAAATACCTTCCGCCAAAGACTCGACGACGTGGCCGCCGCCAGACGCCCCATACTTACCGGCGACATGGGCTAAGCCCATGACCCCGGTAAGCGCGCCTGTAAGCCCGGACGTACGGGCCATGAGGCTAAGGGATACACACCCACCAAGGAGTTTTGAATGGCCATTAAAGTAGTTATCATTGGGGCCGGTCCCGGGGGTTACGCAGCCGGGATCCGGGCGCGGCGGCTGGGGGCCGAGGTGACTCTCATCGACGGGGATCGCCCCGGAGGAACTTGTCTTAACCGGGGCTGCATACCCTCAAAAATAATGCGCCGGGCGGCCGATGGCTTAAACTACGTGGAAGACAGCCTGCCCTACGGACTGGGCGTAAACGTGGCCTCTTTTGACCTTGGTATTTTACGGGAACGGCAGCGTAAAATCGTCGACTCCCAGGTTCAGGGACTAACCGCCCATTTTAAGGCTCTGGGCGTAAAGCTGGTTATCGGCAGGGCCGCGGTCGAAAAACCCGGAACGGTCAGGGTGGCCAAGCGGGACGGGACGAGCGAAGAGTGCCCCTACGATCGGCTCCTTTTGGCCACCGGCTCGGAACCGGTGTCTTTGCCGGGCCTGCCCATAGACGGAAAAAAAATCGTCACCAGCGACCAGGCCCTGTGGCTAACGACGACTCCGAAAAGGCTCCTGGTGGTGGGCGGCGGGGTCATAGGCTGCGAGCTGGCCCAGATCTTTGGCGCCTTTGGGTCGGACACCACCATCGTCGAGGCCCTGGATCGGCCGCTTCCTCTCCCCAGCGTGGACGCCGAGATCTCCAAGGTCTACGCCCGCTCCCTCAAAAAAATCAAGCTGGCCTTCCTGGCCTCCCAAACCGTGTTTGCGGTGGAAGAAAACCCCGACGGCTCTCTGAAAGTCCGTTTTGCGCCCTTTTCCGGCCCAGACGCCCCGGGTGAGATCAAAGACCTGACCTTCGATACCATTCTGGTGTCCGTTGGGCGGCGCCCGGCCCTGGGCGGGCTGGATCTAAAGGCCCTGGGGGTTACCCAAGACTCTAAAGGCTGGCTGAAAGTTAACGACGATTACCAAACCCAGGCCCCCAACGTCTGGGCGGTCGGGGATTGCCTCGGGCCGGCCAAAATCATGCTGGCCCACGTGGCCACGGCCGAGGCCCTGGTTGCCGCCGAAAGCATGGTTTTGGGCCAAAGCCAAAGAAAGGTAAACTACGCGGCCATCCCTTCGGCCATCTTTACCGCCCCGGAAATCGGCTGCGTGGGGCTAAGCCTGGCCCAGGCCAGCCAAGACTTCCCGGGGGCCAAGGCCCAAGATTTTCTCTTCCGGCAACTGGGTAAGGCCCAGGCCATGGGCGAGACCGACGGCCTCTTCCGCCTGGTGCTAGCTCCCGACAACCGCATCCTGGGCGCCCATATCATCGGGGCCCAGGCCAGTAGCCTCCTGGGCGAGGCCACCTTGGCCGTGGCCAAAGGCCTGACCGCCGACGATTTGGCCCAAACCATCCACGCCCATCCGACCCTCCCCGAGGGTTTCTGGGAATGCGCCATGGCCGCCACCGGCCAACCCCTGCACGGCTAGCCGCCCCGGGGCCGGTCGGCGGCGCCCAAAAAACAGCCCGGAAAGACCAAAGGCCAAGGCGGTCGCCTTGGCCTTTGGCTTCGTAGTCGCGTCGGAAATGACCATGGATCAAATATCTTACTTTGAGACCGGGACCACCTGGGCCCCCCAAAACTTGGCCACCGAAGAGGCCCTGTCCTTGGCCGTGAGCCAAGGCTTTCCCGGGGGCTTTATGCTCTGGCAGAACGCCCCTTCGGTAATCATTGGCCGGCACCAGAACGCCTTTAGCGAAGTTAACATCCACGAGCTAAAGACCAAACGGGGTAACGATTTGGTTCGCCGGATGACCGGCGGCGGGGCCGTCTACCACGATCTGGGGAACCTCAATTTTAGCTTCATCCTTTCCCTGCGCGATCGGCCCGAGCCCACCAACCAGGCCTTTTTGGCCCCCCTGATCGATTATTTTAAGTCTTTGGGTCTGAGCGTGGTCATGGAGGGCCGAAACGATCTCTCCATCGCCAAGGTGGGCAAGTTCTCCGGCTTGGCCGGGCGGCGCTTCCAAAACGGCTGGCAGCTTCACGGCACCATCATGTACGACGTGGACATGTCCGTTCTGGAAAAGGTCCTCCTGGTCGATCCGGCCAAATTTCGCGGCAAAGGCGTGGCCTCGGTCCGGGCCCGGGTAACCAACCTAAAGCCCCATCTCTCCCCCTCGATAACCCTTAGCGATCTCTGGGCCGGCATCCAGGGCGCTTACGGTTACCCGGCCAAGCCCCTCCCCTACGATATCCAACGACTGGCCCTAAAGCTCACCGAGGAAAAATACGGCCAGGACGCCTGGAACATAGGCCAGTCCCCGCCGGCCGACCTTCTCCTCAAAAACCGCTTTCCCTTCGGCGCCCTGGAACTACACCTCTCCGTGGCCAACAACAAAATCCAAGCCGCCAAACTCACCGGCGATTTCCTGACCCCCAGCGACCAGACCGAGCAAATCCCCGTGGATCGCCTGGAAGCGGCCCTCCTGACCCTTCCGGCCGACGACCGCGCCCTCTGGGCCAAAGCCTGGCACGACCTAAATCTTAAACGGGCCTTCTACGGCCAAGTGGACCAAACCGAGATAGAAAACTGGCTCAAAGGCGATTGACGCCCCCCTTCCAATAAAATACTCCAATAAAAGACTCCAATAAAATACCGCTTTGAGCTTTAACTACCTACTGCCCTTTTTAACCAAAGGGCTTTTTTTTGGGCCAAGCGATCCAATAGCCCAAGTCTAACCCAAGTCATCCGACTCATTACAGTATCGGATTGCTTTTATGGTTTCCAAAATTGATCCCGTGTTGGGCAAGCCCGGCAAAATAATATGGGCCATGGCGTCTGTTGGGGTGGGTCTATATGGGGTATCCATTCACGGGACTCCCGCCGGCGACCGAGGGCCTCAGTAAATCTCAACGGCCACGTCCGCTTTGCCGACGATGGCCACGGCCACTTGTTTCACCGTCTCGTACTCCTGAGCGTATTTGTCAACG
>JAIRNQ010000225.1 GCA_031257955.1 Deltaproteobacteria bacterium
CCGTCTCAACGCCTCGACTTCGGAATTCTGCAAAGAGTCTATAATCCGATCCACGAGTAATAACATGGGATCGGTTTTACCGCGAAGCGATTCCAGGGAGCAATATAGGGCATAATAAACTCCATCCTCGTTCAGTTTGTCCACGGCGGCCCTTATGGCCGTAGTCTTGCCGGACTGGCGGGGAGCGTGGAGGACGAAATAAAATTCGCCTGATATCAAGTCACGGATATCCGGCACCCGAGGCAAAGATGGCAACATGTAGTGCTTCGATGGGACGCAAGGGCCAGCGGTGTTAAACGACTTGGGTAGGTTTGTTGGCATTTTAATCTCGCAAAATATACCTAAACGACACCGATCGTCTGCGGCCAGAAATTTGAAAAGGAAGCGGGAGACGAAATAGTTCCGGTTTCGTAAGGTTTTGCCCAGAATGCATAAAAAGACTTGGCGCAACTCAACGCTACAAGTATCCAAGTTCCTCTTAAGTATTTTAACCTTTTCAGCTTACTTCTGGGATAATATCTAACTGGGCCATATCGCTTGTGGCGATGGACGTTCGATGGGTAAGACGAAGGAGGTTGGGAGAATTTCCGTGAACGGATACCTTCCTTGTCGGCATCGTTAAGCTTGATTTTGGTGAATTTATCAAGTCGTTTTTTTGAATATAGCTGTATGATTATGGTCAGTAACCGAATTTAGTAATATGAATAGATTAGTTATAGAAAGAGTATAGACTAACCATACTCTCAAAGTCAAGCATATAAAATAATTTGATCTTTAATTCAAATTCTAAGCAATTAACACTCTCAATAAGATGACAGATAATATAAATGAAATCCAATCTCGCTAGCAATAATTGTTCCAATCTGTGCAAGTGGTGCTACATGTTCTGCCCTGGCATATCTGAAGAATTTCAAGAAAAAATACGTGCTATAATATATAGGTTTTATTGCAGAAATATTACATTTAAAATGTCTGAAGTGTTTAAGTAATTCCATGGTCATTGCCATGGACCCATTGTCGTGGCCCAGACAAGTCCCATTTGGTTCCCACGGATCGGCAAGTCCCATTTGGTCCCAACGGATCGGCAAGTCCCATTCTTTGGCGCCCAGGGATAAGTCGGTGGGGGGTCAGAGCATGGGTATCAAAACCGAGCGGGTTTTGGAGGTTTGCGGCTTGGTTTGCTCCGGGGCGGGTCGGGACTGGGTCAGGTAATCGACGGGGTTCTTATCAAAATCCCAATACCAACCGTCCCAATCGGGATCCAGTTCCCAGATCCGCTCTTCCAGCGGCGGATGGGAGGAGAAGATTTTAAGGAGCGCTTGGGGCGCTTTTATTTGCTCCCAAAAAGATTGGGGCTCGGACACGTAGAGATGGGCGAGTTCCGGGTGCCTCAACTTGGAAATCCTTGTGGGCGGGCCTTGGCCGCCGATTTTTTTTAGGACCGTGGCCAGGGCCATGGGGTCCCGGGTGAACTGGGCCGAGGTTTGGTCGGCCAGCCGCTCGCGGGTCCTGGAAAAAGCCGCCTGGATGAGCTTTCCGGCCACGTTGCCGATGGTACCTATCAGGGAGATGGCCATGGCCAGCACGATGAAAAAAGCGTGGGGATAATTGCTGACGATTTTAAAGCCGGCCGATTTCATGAACATCAAGCCGTGGAGCCAGCCGGACATGGTAGTGAAATGTTTGGTGTCGCCGTTTATCAAGTGGCTAAACTCATGGGCCATTAAGGCCATAAGTTCTTCCCTGTTTAGGTATTTTAGGCAACCCTTGGTAACCAAGATGGATGAGTCGTCGGGATCCAGACCTGAGGCCATGGCGTTAATGGTTTCTTCGGTAGGCAAGACGTAGACGTCCGGCTCTTGGACCCCGGCCACCACTGACAGTTCGCTGACCACGTTGCGCAAAGTTTTTTCTTGTCTCTGGCCTTCGGGGCTGGCGAAAATAATTTCGTCGCCAAGGGGCACGGCTTTCAGCAGGGAAGGCAGGTAAGTGGCGCCGCCCTGTTTGATTTGGAAAATCCTGGCGCCCGATATGAGAAAAGTCACGCCAACGAAAGTCAGGCTAAGGATCAAAGAGGGATAGTGGAGCCCTTTTACTGGTTGGCGTTTGGCTGGCTTGGCTAATATGGGACCGAACATTTCCCCGCCCCTGACCAAATTAGTGCTGTGATAGTTTAGGGGTAGGTATTGGAAGACAAAGTAGCAGAAGGTGAAAATGGTCGCCAAGCTCAGGGCGAACATAGCCGCGAACAGGACGCTCCATCGCCTGCTTCGGGTTTGCTTCTCAAAGTGGTCGGTGGGGCCTGGAGGCATGGTGAAAACCTTCCCCTTCGCCTGGGAAAATCCCAAGCCAGGAGGCATTTTGGCGGAACCCCGGCCGCTGGGCGCCTGGCCCTGGCCCAGGGCGTCTGGCCCCCGGAGGGCGGGTTTTCCCTTTAGGGCCTGCTGGTCAAGGTAAACCGGACCGGGGCGGCTTCGGTCGGATCGGCCAGGGCCCAGCTGGCCGCCCTCTTGAAACCAAAAAACCCCGCGAGCAGTATATTGGGAAAAAGCTCTATGGTTTGGTTGTAATCCTTGACGGCGTTGTTGTAAATGGCTCTGGTGCCGCTAATTTGGGTTTCCGTGTTATTTAGCTCGGTCATCAGATCGGCGACCGTTCCGTCGGCTTTAAGCTGTGGGTAGCTTTCGGAAACCATCATTAATCGTCCCAGAACCCCGGTCAGGGCCGTGTCCGCGGCGAACAGGCTTTCGATGGATTGGGCGTTTTGGGGCTGGCCGGCGGCCGCTTCGCGTAGTTGGGCGGCCGAGTTTCTGGCCTTGGTCACTTCCTCCAGGGTGGAGCTTTCGTGGGCTAGGTAACCCCTGGCGCTTTCGACCAAGTTGGGTATGAGATCGTAGCGGCGCTTGAGTTGTACGTCTATCTGGGCCAAGGATCTTTTGCACTCGTTGGACGAACGGACCAAGCGATTATAGATAGCCATGGCCATGCCGCCCAGTAGGGCCAGGATGACCAAAATAGCCAAAAGAGCGTAAGCCATTTTAAACCCCCGTGACGGTAAGTTGTGGTTGGCTGAATAACAAGTCGCCGCCGCCGCCTTGCCGGCCCTGGCCGCCCTTCGCGGCCTCGGGGCCGCCGGCCTTGGGGCAACGATGGAAGGTTTAGGGCTTGGCGGTCAGCGGGTTGGCCCGACCGGCCGGATCGGACCACCAGAACCAAGCTTGGGCAAAGCCCAACTTGGAGGCGAATATGGCCGAAGGAATGGCTTCCCTGTACTGGTTGTACTCCATGACGGCGTCGTTGTAGGCCTGCCTGGCGAAGGACACACGATTCTCGGCGCTGGAGAGATCTTCCATCAGCTCGGCTATGGTCGCGTTGGCCTTGAGGTCGGGATAAGACTCCATGACCGCCGTAAGGCGACCCACGGCCCGCGACAGGGCCAAATCGTTTTCGATGAGCGCGGTCGGCGGCACTAAAGTCGCCTTGGCGTCCTTGTGGGCCAAGGAGTTTTGGCCGAGGCCTTCGGGGGTCTGGGCCCGCAGGCGGGCGATTTCCCCTAAGATATTTTGTTCGTGGGCCAGATAAGCCCTGGCCGACTCGACCAAGTTGGGGACCAAATCGTGGCGACGTTTTAGCTGCACGTCAATCTGGGACAGGGCGTTCAGATAGCGGTTCCTTAAGGTCACCAGACGATTGTAGGCCCAGATTACGGTCACGGCCGAGATGGCCAAAACCGCGATCACGGCAATCAGTACTATTGTCCCCGCACCCGTTGCCAAGGGATCCCCCTTTGGCCCGTAAAAGGCCAAAGCTTGTTTGGCCTTTCACGGAAAGCCAGAGCGTGTCAGGGCCTTGGCGATTAGCCAAGCCCCGTAAGGGCGTTATCGATAAGCCAAGGCCCGTAAGGCCGTTGGCGATAGGCTAAGGCCCGTAAGGCACGGGCTTTACGGGATGTTGACGTAGGCGCCGGCCGGGGCCACGTCGCCCAAAACGTGCGGGTTCATGTCCCTAAAGGTCCGGTAGTCGAGCTTATAGGATGCGGCCATCTCCCTTAGGCTTTGCGGGGCTTCCAGCCTCCGGCGGCCGTTGGCCAAGGTCGCCCAGTGTTGGGTTAAACGATAGCCATAATTCTCGGGGGCCGAGTAGAGGACCTTACCGGCCAGGACCAAGCTGACCGATTTGTCGAGGTTCTCGGGCACGAAAAGAGTGAAATAATCGGTTGTTTGGCCGGCCTCGGACATGGAGGTGGCCAGAGCGGTCGGATCCATGAAGGCGGCCAGGGCCAGGGTCCAGGAACCCAGGGACTGTTTTAAAGAGGCGATTTTGCCGGCCGCCGCCGCCGAAGAGGCCGTGGGGTCGAGCCTTTCGTCTATGCTGCCGTTGACGGTCAGTCCCATGGCGGCCGCCTCGCCTTCGGTCAAGCGCCACATGCCTCGGCGGTTGCCGGAGCGGTACTCGGGGTCCAGGTTGGTCACGGCCATGGGCAGAAACTTAAAGTCCAGCGGGACCTTTTGGTCCCTCAGGGCCCTTTCTATTATGGGCAGATAGCGATCCGAACGCCTCAGGGTGGTCCAGACTCGGGCCTTGGCCTCCGACAGCAACAAAAGCTCCTGGTCCACGCTTTCGTGAACCTCGGCCCGCCTCAGGGGCACGTCTTCGCCGCAAAACTTCAAGTCGTTGAACTGGGCCAGGGCCCGATTCCCGGAAGACAGGGCCAGGAAAAGCGTGAGGGCGACGGGCAAAAAAAGCGCCAAGCCGAAAAGGGGGCGGGGCTTGGCCGCGCCGGGACATTGGATGGTTGGCTTGGCCGCGCCGGGGCGTTGGATGGTGGTCTTGGTCATAAGCGTCCGAAAAGCTTTGTCGGCTGGGCCGTCTGAAGGGTTGGAAAAAAGCCTTGTCCGCCCGGGGACCCGGGCGGGACTCGCCGGCCCAGAGTCAGCTGCCCTCCGCCGGGGACTCGGCCGCCGCCTCGGGGGCCGCCGCTTCGGGGGCCGTCTCGGGGGTGGGCTGGGTGGAAACTGTCGGATCTGACCCGGTCGGGTCCGACTCGGTCGCGGTGGCGGCCGGGTCGGATTCGGTCGCATTGGGCGCTTGCGTGGCCAAGCCGGCGTAACGGGGTAAGCCCTTGAGGCTTTCGAAGAGACCTTTCACGGCCGCGTTGTCGTTTTTCAAGGCGTAGTCAAAGGCGGTCAGCCCCTCCTCGTCCGTCAGCAACGGATTGCCGCCGGCCCCCAAAATCAGCCTGGGCACGACCGGGTCTTCCGAGACGGCGGCGGACAGCATAAGGGCCGTCCGGCCGTGACCGTCGGTTTCGTTGGGGTTGACCCCTTGGGAGAGGATGAGTTTGGTCATGGCCGGTTCCGGGTTAACCAGGGTGGCCATCAGCACGGTCATGCCGTCCAGATGGGTCTCGTCGGCCTTTTGGCCCAGCGACAGTAGGCGTCTGGCCACGTTGACGTTGGGGTTAAAGTAGGCGGCGGCGAAGAGGGCCGAGCCCTCGGAAGCGTCAAAGAGGCTCAGATCGCTGCCGGTGGCCTGCAACAGAACGGCCATGGCGTCGGAGTTGGGGTTGACCGCCGAGTGGTAAAGGGGGGATTGGCCGCGAAGGTTTCTGGCCTTGGGGTCGGCCCCGGCTTTTAGAAGCTCAAATATGGCCCCCGAGTCCACGTTGCTGCGGGCGGCCCAGGCCAACGGCCCGTCGCCGGCGTCGTCAACGGCCTTTATGTCGGCCCCGAGTTCCAGGAGTTTGCGGATGACCGTGGTCTTGCCGTAACCGGCGGCGTGCATGAGCGGGGTGGCCCCCATCGAGTCGGGGGAGTCAACTTTGGCCCCGGCTTTTATCAAGGCCTCGGCCACGGCCGGGTTGGGGTTACTGGCGGCGGCTTGGATCAGGGCCGTGCCACCCTGAAAATTCTGGAAATCTACCGACAGGCCCTTAGAGATCAAAAAATCGACCATCTCGGGTAAGGGGTTGTGCGAGGCGGCCAACATCAAGGCGTTTAGCCCGAAGCGGCTTTCCACGGCCTCGTGATTGGCCCCGGCCTCCAGAAGGGCCTTGGCCGAGTCGACGTCGCGGTTAAAGGCCGCCGCCGACAGTAGGGGGGTTAACCCGCCCGGGGAGACGAAATTGGGGTCGGCCCCGGCGTCCAGGGCTTTTTTGATGTCCTCCGGGGAGGCGGTGCCGCAAAACTCCACCCACTCGTTTCCCGACGGCGGAACGTAAGGCGCCGGCGCCTCCCCGGCCGCCGCTTGGTCTGGCTCTTGGGGGGTACCGGTTTGGGGAGCCCCGGCTGGGGCGGGCTCGGCTGGGGAAGCGGGCTGGGCGGATTCAGTCTGGGTTTTGTCCGTCGCCCCTTCCTGGGCCCAGCCCAGCGGGACCAGCAGGGCGAGGAAAAAGGTCAGGGAAAAGGCGGAAAGAAAGATTGATTTAAGTGTCGTTGGCAATTAAAACCTCAACGTTTATGGGAGATGGTTTGTCGTAAGCGTTCTCTGGGCTCGCGAATGTTTGGCCTTTCGATGAGGGTGCCCCGTTGCGTGGGTTTCGCGAGAGAATCAGTGAAACGATTGGCGAATATCGCCTTTAATCCGGCAAAAGGCCGGATTACCGTTTTGGGCTTAAGTCGCGGCGGATACTTATCTCCAAAATTTACGGTTCGCCCGGATTTACTTTAATTTACTGAGCCAGGTGTCGGTCTTTTTTAATATGGCTTCGGTGGACCGGTCTTCATTTTTTTTGCTGATAAGACCCGGCTTCAAGGCTTGACCGTTTCGCACGAGGGAGCTCAAAGATTTGATAATATTTTTTGGTTTGGGGCCAGTGGTGGCAAAGAAGGCAACCTTGGCGCCCTTGCAGTCCATTTGGGACATAAACAAGGCGACTATATCCGGGCGATCTCCAAACCAGGAGGAAGTCCCGATAAAAATGGTATCGTAGCCACTTAAATCCGGAGGGGGATTTTTCAATTCTGGTGGCTGGCCACTTTTAATACGAGCCTCTTCCGCCGCGATCATCGCGTCCTCGTCAGTGGGGTAAGGGACTGTCGGCTCGATCCGAAACGTCTCCGCTCCGGTAGTGGAGACTATTCGATTGACGATCGTTTCAAGGATTTCCCCTTTCAAGGGCGAGAAAACGAATACAATGCTTTTCCCAAAAGATGTCTCTTGGGACCAGGTCTTAGTTGGCAAGGCCAATAAAAGAGCGAGGATGGCCAAGGATAATAAACAACTGTGTATAATTTTACTGTTCAATGATGTTCTCCAACAACCTCTAGGGGCTGCTTTTAAGATGCTCTAGCGGAAAAAACCACGTCCCATTACTTTCCATGGAAGGGGCTAACCCCAACGTGGAGGCGTCAAAAGTCGGTCGCGCGGCTACCCAGATGGCTCCAAACCAACGTTGGCCATTAATTGAGCCAACGGCCATCAAAACTACCGAGGTAGCGATAGG
>JAIRNQ010000265.1 GCA_031257955.1 Deltaproteobacteria bacterium
CGGCTGAAGCTTTTGCATCTGCTTCATGGACTTGTAGCTTTTGGCGGTCAGCGGGGCCAAGGCGACTTTGATCAATATGGTCACGATGATTATGGCCAGGCCGTAATTGCCCACCAGGCCATAAAAGGCCCGAAGGAGCCAGGCCAAGGGCCTGGCCAGAAAGCCAAACCAGCCCAGATCCACGCTCCGGTCTAGCGAGTGCCCGGCCGACTCCAGGGCCAGGTTGTCCTTGGGCCCGTAGTAAACAGAAAAATCGAAGCCGTCGGCCCCGCCGGGATTTAGGCTCATGGGCCAGGAGGCCACGATTAACGTCCCCTGGGGAGGCCTTTGGGCGGCCTGGAAGCGCAGCCCGGCCGGATCGGCCTGGCCGGAACCTTGGCCGCCAAGAACCATGGCCGTCAAAAAATATTGGCTCATGTAGCCCAGCCATTCGGACTGGGCGCTCGCGCCCAGATCCCTCAGCTTGGCCCCGGCCTTGCCCACGGCCGCCGTGAAGAGCTGACCGCCCAGAAAGCCGGCCACGTAGTCGTAACGACCGGACCGGCCGTCAAAGGGGTTGGCCACCAAAGTCATGCCCAGACGCCCGGCGTAAGCCGATCTCTGGCTAAGGTTTGTGGCCTTAACCGTTTGCCCTATTAAGTAGCTGCCCGGGGAAAAGGTGTAGGTCCTCTCCAGCTCCAAGCCTTTGTTGGTCCGGCCGGTAAAGACAATCTTGCCCGGGGTACCTTCGACCTTGAGGGCCTCCTTGTCGGCCGCGAAGCGCATGGACGAGAGATCCAGATAATCGGCCTCGTTGATGTAGACCCGCAAAGACAGGGGCAACTCCTCCTGGCCGGGCACGGTCACCACCAGCTCCTGATTTTTAACCGGAGCCTTGCCGCCCCGCCTGGTGGCCTTGTATTTCTTTAGGGTCAGCGATTTCAGCCGCCCGCCCGCTTCGGTAAAAACGGCCGAGTATTCCGGGGTCTCGACCAAAACGTCCCTGGCCGGAACCGCCGGTACCGCTTCCGGCTCGACCACCGGCTCCTCCGCCGCCCCCACCGTGTCCGCCGAACCAGCCGAGTCCACCGGACCCACCGAGTCGCCCGTTATCACCGGCGTCCCCGCTCCCGACTGGGCCGTTTGGGCCGGCTTGGGCGGCGCCTTGGGCTGGGGAAAAAGGATCGGGTAGATAAAGTTTACCAAGGCGAAAAAAACCACCATGGCAACCAGGGCTAGAAGCGTTCGTTTATCCATCAATGGAAAATCCCCTATCGAAAAACTGCCCCGACCGCCCCGGACGGGCAGGCCGGGCCAACGCCGGGCCAACGCCGGTCTCGTTTACTTTACTCTTGGGCTAACTTTGGCCCCAGGACCAACGCCCTCGGCCCAACCTTGGCCGCCCATGGGCCCAGCCTAAGGGCGCTTGGGCGACTGGCCGGCCTTGGGCTTTCTTGGCGGCACCGGGTCGTATCCCCCGGGAAAAAACGGGTTGCAGCGCAGGATTCGCTTAAAACTAAGCCAAAATCCCACAAAAGGGCCATGCCGGGCAAAGGACTCGGCCGAGTAAGTCGAGCAAGTTGGGTAATATCGGCAGCAGCTGGGCAAAAGTGGCGAGATGAAGCGTTGGTAAAATTTAATCGTCCCCAGCGCCAAGGCCTGGAGCCACCTCACCGGCGCCGAGTCCCGTCCGGCCGGTTCGTCGGCCGAGTCGCCGACCGAGTCGCCGACGGGAACGTTTTCGGCCTCGGGCCAAGCCCCGGGGGCTTGTCCGACCTCCGGGAAGGGGTCGGTCCCGGGCGAATCGACGGGGCGCGAATCAGCGGGGATGGTCATTGGGGCCACCGGGGACGGGCTTGGCCTTTGCGGCCGCGGCTTCCAGAAAAGCCTTAAATTTGGCGGGATCCAAAGGGGCCGACCTAAAGGGGTCTTGGCCTTGGAGGGCAATGAACAGTAGATCGAAACCGCCGGGCCAGCCCGACTGGTTTAGGCGGAAAAATTCCCTGGCCACCCTCTTGAAACGGTTCCTGGCCGTAGCCTTGCCGACCTTTTTGGTGGCCGTTACCCCCAGGCGGTGCCGCCCCAGCCCGTTGGCCTTGGCCACCACCAAAAAAGGCCCGGCCTTGAGACGAAACTGGTTCGGCCCGGCCATGGCCAAGTACGATTGCCGGCTGAGCAGCCTCCGCTCCTTGGGGTAGGACAAATCGGGCCCCTCGGCCCGCTTTCCGCCCGGGGGGTCCATGGGTAGGGGTCCGACGGGCTGGCCGGCTTAGACGGCCAGCCTGACCCGGCCCTTGGCCCGCCGGCGACGGATGACCGCCGCTCCGCCGCGGGTTCTCATGCGGACCAGAAAACCGTGGGTTCTCTTCCTTCTGACGTTATGGGGTTGGAAAGTTCTTTTCATGGCCTTCACCTAAGCGTTCCCTTCGTCCCGAGACGAAGTGGTTATTGTTGCTTGATTTTTTCTATCCCGTTTCGGAGGGATACTCACCCGGGCACCGTTCCCCCACTGGGACGTGCCCCAACCGAAGGCTCGCCTCCGATCGCCTTACTCGCCGCGGGCTTTTTCCAGGGCCTCAGACTTTTTCTTGCAGTCTATGCACAAAGTGGTGACCGGCCTAGCCTCAAGCCGTTTTATGCTAATGTCCCCACCGCATGACTCGCATATACCAAAGTCGCCGGTCTCGATGCGCTCCAAGGCCTCGTTGATTTTGGTCAGGAGCATACGCTCTCTCTCGCGCAGCCTTAAAGTGAAGCTACGGTCGGACTCGATGGAGGCCCGATCCGTGGGATCGGGGTAGTTATCTGACTGGTCGTTCATGTCAGAGACGGTGTCATCGGCGTTTTGAAGCACCTCGTCGCGTTGCCGCGTCAAGATCTCTTTGAAACGCTCCAACTGGTCTTCGTCCATAATCACTCCGGCAAATGGTGCGAATAATAATTATTGGCCAACAGGGATCCGATAACCCGGGTCACCTGAATCCGTCATAATAGCAAACAGCAACAATTATTGCAAAGGGAAAAATTACCCATACCCCCCACCAGTACCAATCTAAAAATCCCCACCGCCGGCCTTCCCGCCCAGTCTCCCTGATAAATCCTCCCCCACCCCCTTCGCCCGGTCTCCAGTAGTAATCCTCACTTTGGCACTATAACTATCATCCCTTGCCTCCCAAAATTATTTTATATCTAACCAACTAACCAAAATCTTCCCCGAGCATATTAAATTCTTCTAATAACCCCATTTATCCAACCCCTATACGCTCTTTTGCCACCATTACAAAATCCCCTCCCAACCGCTCCTCGTTAACCCAAGTCTAATATATTGATTTGAGCCAAATTTTAACCCAATTTTACCAAAATTAATTCTATACCTCCCCATAATCGATTTTTTCCTACACTCTAATTGCCGTAATAAGTAAACACTACCGACTCTTCGCGCTCCAACCAGCCCCCACCGCCAGTCGCCAAAAACCTTTACCCGACAACGGCCACACTGCCCGCGCCTTTGGGCGGCCCCTCACCGCCGGTCGCCAAAAACCTTTACCCGACAACGGCCCCACGGCCTGGCAACCAGCTCGCCGCACAACCGCCGGTCGCCAAAAACCTTTACCCGACAACGGCCCCACGGCCCGCGTCTTTGGTCGGCCCCTTACCGCCCCCGATCGTCCTCGCCATCCCCACGGCAGCTCCGTGCCCGACGGCCAAGTATGGACGAATATCGCTACCGCGTCTCGATTATCCCTTGACAAACACACTTTCAGGCTTTAAACTTAAGCCCAAAAGATAAAGTTACGTTTCATGACTTTAGAATAATATCTTTTCGCAATTAAAATCTATTAATAAAGCTAATTTTTTATCGTTTTAGATCATGTAGCCGGCTAACAGTATAAGTTTATATACATGGGTCTAAGCAAAGCGACACTAATGCCGGTGGCCTGAATGTCGCCAGATTGGTCCCGTTTTAGCCAGGCCCAGTTTTCCGGCCAAGTTTACCGCGAATTTACGGCCATGGCGCCATGGCCGCCCTTGGCGCCTCAAGTCTTTTAGCTACACCCGCGACCGAGACGAAGTTTACGGCCATGGCGCCATGTCAGCCTTTGGCGCCTCAAGGCTTTTAGCTTCACCCGCGGCCGAGACGGTGACGGCCCCGACAAGTCGGATTAACGAGGCGGACGAGATTTTTGGGCAGAGAACTACCGGCCTCTTTCGATTGGGCCCAGGTAACCGCCTCCCCTGGGCGCGACAAACCTACGCTTTCCCGTTTACCCAAATCAGTAAATCTAACCGCTAAATTTTTAACCCACCGGGACTTCCCAGGAGTCCTCGGAGATGGAAGGGGGAGAAGGCATGAAAAAATCGGTCTCGTTTAAGTCGGGCCCATGGGGTCGGTTAAATATGGCGATCGGACTCGCCAGCTTCATCGCCACCGCGGCACTTTTCGCTTTCCCGTCGGCCGGGCCTTTGGCGGCCCAAGAAAAGTGGCCCTGGGAAGGAGCGATCTCTATTTGGCATAGCGACGCCCTTTTTCAAAACCAGGGATACACGCTCTACGCCTTTACCGCCGACGCCTTTTGGACAAGTAGTTGGCATACCATCGAAGACTTGGTGATTACGACCGATCGGGGTGAGATCACTTTTGTAGACGCGATGAACGGCTCACACGGCGGACGTTATGGCGAAGGCGAGATGGAATCCCAAGAAGATTTTGACGAAATCGTTATCCTAAAGGCCACCTGCAAGTCCGACGGAAAGCTATATGACGTCACCGATATTATCGAAATTAGAGATTTCAAGCCCCTTAAGATTAGGAAAAGGTAATCACCTTAGATGTCAAAATAATCTAAGCCTTTACCGACAGGGGCAAGTAAATACCAACCGCGTCCTTGATTAGTCCCGCCGCGCCATTGGCCGCGCCCCGAGGATAGAGGGAAGGGATCCGGCTGGAAGGTAGCGGCCGCTAAAGCCAAGTCCATGTGGGGGGATTAGTGATGGAAGGGAGGAGAAGGCATGAAAAGATCGGTCCCGTTTAAGTCGGGCCCATGGAGTCGGTTTAGTCTGGCGGCCAAACTCACCTTCTCCGTCGCCATCTTCATCGCCGCCACCGCGGCGCTTTTCGCCTTCATGTCGGCCGGGCCTTTGGCGGCCCAAGAAAAGTGGCCCTGGGGCGGAACGATCGATATTTGGCATAGCAACGCCCTTCATCAAAACGAGGGGTACACGGCCTACGAGTTTACCGTCGACGCCATCGGCTTAAGTTTCGATCGAAGGATCGAAGATTTGGTGGTTACGACCGATCAGGGCGAGATCGCTTTTGAACGCGCGGTCAGCGGCTCATCGGGCGATCGTTATGGCCAAGGCAGGCTAACGTCCCATGAGGACTTTCACGAAGTCGTAATCCTAAAGGCCGTCGGCAAGTGCGATGGAAAGTTATATGACTTAACCGATATTATCGACATTCTGGATTTCGCGCCTCTCACAATTAGGAAAAAGTAACCTAACTTTAGTGCCAAAACAACCCTAGGCCTTTACTGACGAGCCACAATTAAAATCGACCGCTTCACCGATTAGTACCGCGGGGTCGCCCCCGGGGAGAATGGGAAGGTATCCAATGGAAAAGTTGTCGCCGCTTAAACCAAGTCCATGGAGTGGAGTTCGTTTGGCGGCCATGGTTATCGCTTTAATCTGGCCGCTTTTGGCGTCCCTCTCGGCCGAGCCTTTGGCCGCCCAACGAGGCAGACCCTGGGGCGGCACGATCGAAATATGGAACAGCAACTATTTCGGGCTGGACCGTGGCCACTACAACTATAAGTTCACCGTAGATTTCTCAAACGCGACCTCAACCCGGGGCGGCGCCTTAACCCCCGTGGAGAACTTGGTCATAACCACTAACCACGGCGACATAACTTTTCATGAGACCATCAACGGCTCGAACTCCATGCGTTTTGTCGATGCCATGTTATATACCAACGCCCCGATACGGGAGCTGGCCATCCTAGAGGTCACCTGCTACCATCGCGGACAAATTTACTACCTGACCGACCTCTTTCGAGTCAGACGATTCGTGCCGGTTGACATATGGATCGAATAACCTCCTCCCCTGGACGCCGATTGGACCAGTGGGACAAGGGCTAGGCAACTGCCTCCACGGAACTACAGATGGGACATGAGCTTGGAGATCGCCTCCTCAATAATCTTTATAGGACACGAGTTTGGAGATCGCCTCCTCAGGAATCTTTATGGGACACGAGCTTGGAGATCGCCTTCTTGGGAATTTGTATGAAATTGAGTCCAGGCAATCGCCTCATCGAGAATCTATATGGGATATGGGACACGGACTGAATAGCTAACTGCCTGGGGTGTCAAAGCGGGGCTAAAATTCATTTGTCCAAATATATTGCCAAGGCTTCGATTGTTCGATTATTACGCCCTGGCTTCGCCAAACCGGCGCCGGGTTATTTAAGCCGCCGTATAAAGGGCGCGCGATAGGGGAGGAAAACGCGTGGCAAGCTCAATCCGATTTAAGCTCGGGCCATCCGGCCGGTTCGCTTTGGCGGCCATAGTGGCCATTTGTCTTTCGCTGGGCCTGGTTGCCTTAATGGCCGGACCTTTGGCGGCCCAGGAAAAGTGGCCCTGGGGCGGTTCGATCGATATTTGGCATAGCAACACGTATGCGACTCGCCAAGACCTTTATCCCTACAAGTTTTCCATCAACATCATACACATAAATAATGTCCTCAGCAACAATAACGCCATGAGAGACTTGGTCGTGACCACCAATTATGGTGATATTATATTTACAGACATTTTTGATGGCTCGTACGCCATGCTTGACTCTGACGGCGTTTTGGCGTCCCGAACCGAGATAAATGGCCCGGTTCTCATCCTAAAGGCCACTTGTACGCTTGGCCGGAAGAAATACGACGTGACCGAGCTGTTTAGGCCCAGAAAATTCGTCCCGTTTCAGATTATAACCAGATAACGGCATGGCCTGAACGGCAATCGGCCGGGCCTTTTGTTCCCTGGCCGGCCATAGTCGTGGCCGGAATTATTCGCGCGGCAGGCTAAAGCCCGTGCCGGTGGGGAAACGGCACGAGAATTGCGTAGGGATGGGCGTTCGGCCCGGAAAGGAAAGATGATTGGCCCATGTTTAAAACGCTGAGGAACATCCCCAAGCGGGCGGTTTCGTCCATGGGGTACTCGCTGAGCGGGCTGAGGCTGGCCTTTGGGAAGGAAGAGTCGGTACGGTTGGAAACGCTGGCCCTGGCGATATTGATAGGGATATTGGCGGCGGTCCAGTGGCCGATGTGGAAGAAGGCGACCCTATTGGCCGTTTTTATGATCATACCGCTGACCGAGCTGATTAATTCGGCCATCGAGGACCTTGGCGATCTGGTCAGCCCCGATTACCACCCCAGTATCAAGGCGGCCAAGGACAAGGGATCGGCGGCGGTGCTGTTGGCCATCGTTATTGGCTTGGTCAGTTTGGCGGCGCTGATATTTTGTCCATGATTTTTTTGTACCCTTTACCGTGGATGGTAATACCACGGGAAGGGGGAAATTGGGCGGAGAGTCCCAACGTTTTTGTCTAAAAATAAGCGGGTCACTGGGCCGCGGGCCAGAATGGCCACGGCCAGGGGCGCGGCCCTGGGCCATTGAGGCGTAAATATCGTTATAAATTTATAAATCGTCCCGGCCTAATCCTTCCTTCCATTGAAAGGAATTATCGGCTTATAAATCGTCCCAGTCTAATCCTTCCTTCCAGTGAGGGGAATTACGGAGAACCAAGGAGTTTAAATGTCAGCCCCCAATCCCAGAAACGCGGTCAGAGCCAGCATCGCCATTAGCCCACCGGTACTGCCCGCCTCGGAACAATCGCCGCCCGCCGAGCTCTTTGGCCGGGACATTTTCAGCCTAAAATTGATGCGGGAGAGATTGCCCAAGTCGGTTTACGAAAGGCTACTTTCGACCATCGACAACGACGACCCCATTAGCCCGTCCGACGCCGACGTCATCGCCAGCGCCATGAAAGACTGGGCCATTGAGCGTGGGGCCACCCACTTCACCCACTGGTTCCAACCCCTGACCGGTTTGTCGGCCGAAAAACACGACGCCTTCTTAACCCCCACCCAGACCGGGGAGATCATCAACGAGTTTAGCGGCAAGATGCTGGTAAAGGGCGAGCCCGACGCCTCGTCCTTCCCCTCGGGCGGCATCAGATCCACCTTCGAGGCCCGGGGTTACACGGCCTGGGACCCAACCAGCCCGGCCTTCTTGCTCAAGAGCGGCGGCCGCCACACCCTCTACGTCCCGACCATATTTTTGTCCCACACCGGCGAGGCCCTGGACGCCAAGACGCCGCTTTTGCGCTCCCAGGAAGCCGTCTCCAACCAGGCCATCAGGATTTTGCGTTTCTTTGGAAACGATCGGGTGACCCGGGTTCGGGCCATGGTCGGGCCGGAGCAGGAATATTTCCTGGTCGACCGGAGGCTGTATAGCTTAAGGCCGGATCTGATCATGAGCGGCCGGACCCTCTTTGGGGCCCCGGCCCCCAAGGGCCAGGAGCTGGAAGATCACTACTTCGGGGCCATCAGCCCTAAGATTCTGGCCTTCATGACCGAGGTGGAAAACCGTCTCTGGGCCTTGGCCATCCCGGCCCGGACCAGGCACAACGAGGTGGCCCCGGCCCAGTTCGAGCTGGCCCCCCTCTACGAGCAGATAAACCTGGCCGTGGACCATAACATGCTGCTCCTGAAGATCTTGCGGGACACGGCCAACGAATACGGCCTGGCTTGCCTTCTGCACGAGAAGCCCTTCGCCGGGGTTAACGGCTCGGGCAAGCACAACAACTGGTCGCTGTGCGACTCCGAAGGCAACAACCTCATGGACCCCGGCCCGACCCCCTGGAAAAACTCCCAGTTCATGGTCTTTCTGGCCGCCGTCCTCAGGGCCGTCCACAAATACGGGGTGCCGCTGCGCATCGGGGTGACCGGGGCCGGTAACGACCACCGTCTGGGCGCGAACGAGGCCCCGCCGGCCATACTTTCGGTTTTCCTGGGCGAGCAGCTCACCGACGTCATCAAGGCCTACAGCGAAGGCAAAAGCGACACCGAGACTTGGCGCGGCGGGGCCATGACCCCGGGCGTTTCGGCCTTGGCCCCCTTGGCCCGGGACATCACCGACCGGAACCGCACCAGCCCCTTCGCCTTTACCGGCAACAAATTCGAGTTCCGGGCCGTGGGTTCCTCCCAGTCCATAGCCCTGCCCAATATCACCCTCAACGCCTCGGTGGCCTGCGCCCTGGACGACATCGCCAGCGAGCTGGAGAAGATCGGCAACGCCGATCCCGACAAGGCGGCCAGGACGGTCCTGACCAAGATCTTCGAGGAGCATTTGCCCATAGTCTTTAACGGCAACAACTACACCCAGGAATGGGAAGACGAGGCCGCCAAGAGGGGCCTGCCCAATTACAAGGACAGCGTCACCGCCCTGGGTTACCTGAGCAGCCCCGAGGTCAAGGAAGTCTTTACCCGCCACGGCATTTTAAACGAGCGGGAGCTTGAGGCCAGGCAGGAGGTCCTCCTGGAAAACTACATCAAAGTGGTCCACGTGGAGACCAAACTGGTCCAGTCCATGGGCCGCTCGACCATCCTCCCGGTGGCCCTAAAGGCCTTGGCCGAAACGGCCGCCCTGGTGGGGCTGCCCAAACCGGCCGGGGTTAGTTACCACCCTGGCCAAGCCCACTACGACAGCCTCTTTACCCACTCGGCCAAGCTTGGGGAGCTGTTGGACAAGCTGGACGCCACCCACGTCAAGCTCGACGCCACGGAGGGGGTCTTCCCCAAGGCCAAGGGGGCCCGGGACGAACTTATCCCGCTCCTTCTGGAGATCCGGACCCACGTCGACGCTTTGGAGCTTTTGATTAGCGACTCCGATTGGCCGCTGCCCAAGTACGGCGAGCTCCTCTGGCAGTAAGGCCTCTCCCACCTAACCGTAATCTCGCCAAGGGCGGCCACGGGCCGCCCTTGGCGTCTGCGGCGATAGAGGCCGGAGGCTTCGCGGACGTGCGGACCCGCGGACGTCCGGACGTCCGAGGGTGCCACACGGGCGTAAGGGATTGTGGTAAAATGAACGAATTCCCGACCGGTTATATTTTTGCGCCGACGGGATCAATTTAAAACCCGTAAACAATGAATCCGGATAGCCTTATCCCCAAAAGGGTTCCCTTTGGGGACTCCTTTGGGGAGCGACAGAGAAACATGATGGAAAAGATAGGCTTATACGACCCGGCCAACGAGCACGACGCCTGCGGGGTGGGTTTTGTGGCGCGTTTGGACGGCCAGTCCAACCATGAGGTCGTGGCCTTGGGGCTGCGGCTGGTGGTTAACATGACCCATCGGGGGGCGGCCGGGGCCGACGCCGATTCCGGTGACGGGGCCGGCATACTGATTCGTATCCCGGACGCTTTTTTTCGGAAGTTTTTTGGGCCGGATCTGCCCGAGCCCGGCCGATGGGGGCTGGGGACGATTTTTTTGCCCTTGGAGGAAGGTGCCTCCAGCCGCTCTCGAGAACTGGTGGAGAACCAGGCCGAGGCCCTGGGCTGGCGGGTGGCCGGTTGGCGCGAGGTGCCCATAGAGCCTTCGGCCCTGGGCAAGATGGCCGCCGAGACTAGGCCAGGGATTTGGCAATTCGCCGTGGCCAGCCCGGCCAGGCCCGGCGAGGATCAGGAAGGCCTGGAGCGTAGGCTATACGTGCTCCGCAAAAGCCTGGAGAGCAAAGCCATCGCCTTGGGCCTAAGCCAGGACAGTTTTTATCTCCCCAGCCTCTCCTGCCGCACGGTCGTCTATAAAGGCATGATGATGGCCTCCCAGGTGGCCCGATTCTACCCGGATCTGGTAAACGAGGAGCTGGATAGCCCCTTGGCCGTGGTCCACCAACGCTACAGCACCAACACCTTTCCCTCCTGGCGCCTGTCCCAGCCCTTCCGGGGCTTGGCCCATAACGGCGAGATCAACACCATTAAGGGCAACCGGGCTTGGCTGGCCGCCCGGGAGCCCAATCTCAGCTCTCCTTTGTTTGGCGAGGACATTAAAAGGCTCTTCCCGCTCATCGAGCCCGATTCCTCGGACTCGGCCAGTCTGGACAACGGGCTGGAGTTTCTCCGAAGGGGCGGTCGGAGCCTGGAACACGCCCTGACCATGCTCATCCCCCAAGCCTGGGGCCAAAAATACCCCATGAGCCTAAACCTTAGGGGCTTTTTTGAATACCACGCCGGATTGATGGAGCCTTGGGACGGCCCGGCGGCGGTGGTGGTCTCGGACGGCTTGTCGGTGGCCGCGGCCTTGGACCGAAACGGCTTGAGGCCGGCCCGCTACAGCTTGACCGACGACGGCCTTCTGGTTTTCGCCTCCGAGAGCGGGGCCCTGGAACTGCCAAGCGACAGGATAATCGACAAAGGCTCCCTACGGCCCGGGCAGATGATCCTGGCCGAGGTGGGATCGGGCAGGCTGTTAAAAAACGCCGAGGTCAAAAGCGTCTTGGCCCGACAGCGACCCTATAGACGCTGGGTCTCCGAAAACCGCATCGACATCCCCGGTTTTTTTACCATGCCCACCAGATTCACCAAAAGCCTCGACGACCTCCCCTTCCGCCAAACCCTCTTCGGCTACAATCGCGACGACACGGAAATCCTTCTGACCCCCATGGCCTCCAACGGGGCCGAGCCCAACGGCTCCATGGGGGCCGACATCCCCCTGGCCGCCCTGGATCAAGAACCGCAGTCGCTTTTCTCGTTCTTTAGGCAGCAGTTCGCCCAGATAACCAACCCGCCCATCGATCCCATCCGGGAAGAGCTGGTCATGAGCCTTATGACCTTCATCGGCTACGACCCCAATATCCTCAGCGAGGAACCCAGACAGGCCAGACTCGTCAAGCTCGCCCACCCGTTTTTAAGCAACGACGATCTGGCCAGGCTCAGGGATCTTAAGTACGAAGACTTCCATAGCGTCACCATCGACGCCGTCTTTCCCAAACCGGAAAAGGGCGAGTCCACCGGGGCGGCCTTGTCGGCGGCCCTCAACAAACTGGAGCGCGAGGCCGAGGAAGCGGCCCAGGGCGGGACTCACATCATAATCGTCTCCGACAAGAAGGCCGGCCAGTCCGGCCAAGCCGGCCGGGCCGGCCAGAAAGGCCAAACCGGCCGGGATAGTGGTGGGGGCCGCAATGATGGCGAGGGGGGCGAGGGGAAGGCCGACGGGCGGTTTTACCTACCCATACCCTCGCTGTTGGCCGTGGCCGCCGTTAACCGAAAGCTGGTGGAAATCGGCAAAAGGGTCTCCATCGGAGTGGTCTGCCAAGCCGGCGACGCCCTGGAAGTGAGCCACATGGCCATGCTCCTAAGTTTGGGCGCCTCGGCCATAAACCCCTGGCTGGCCTTCGAGACGGTGGCCGATCTGGCCGGGCGGGGGCATTTGGCCGCGGTGATGAGCTGCACCACGGCCGTGGAGAACTATGTTTTGGCCCTGCGCAAAGGGCTTCTAAAGATCATGAGCAAGATGGGCATCTCCACCCTCAGGGGCTATCGGGGGGCCCAGATCTTTGAGGCCGTGGGCCTGGGGCCGGATCTGATGGAAAAATATTTCCCGGGCATCCCCTCCAGGATCGGCGGCCTGGGCCTCTCCCACATCGAGGCCGGGGCGGTCAAACGGGCCGAAAAGGCCCATGGGTACCTACCGGCCGGGGACGATCCGGGGCCCAAGATCCTCCCCGAGGGCGGTACCTACCGCTTCCGCAAGGGCGGCCAGTCCCACCTCTGGACGGCCGAGAGCGTGACCACCCTGAGGCAAGCCGCGATCGCCGGCGATTACGGGACCTATAAGCGTTACGCCGCCATGATTAACGACCAAAGCCAAAAGGCCTTTACCCTGCGGGGCCAGTTGGACTTTAAGCCCGGACCGCCCATACCCATCGAGGAGGTCGAGCCGGTCTCGGAGATCGTCAAACGCTTTTGCACCGGGGCCATGAGCTTCGGATCCCTCTCCAAGGAGGCCCACGAGACCATGGCCTTGGCCATGAACAAACTTGGGGCCCGCAGTAACTGCGGCGAAGG